>CAXSIE010000424.1:0-5021 GCA_964237295.1 uncultured Flavihumibacter sp.
CCGTTGGAAACGGTGACCTCTGGGTTTTTGGCGGACAACATGACCCTTTCTGTGTCGTGGCCGCTTTACTCGTTGAGGCAACAAACACTTTGTGGAAATATTCTATAGTAACCAATCAATGGACCTGGATGGGGGGAGACACTTCCAGCGTATACAATCCGGTAATCATATATTATGGCATCTATACAAAAAAAGGGGTGCCTGCCGCTGTCAACAAACCTCCCTCAAAACATCATGCGATGAACTGGATGGACAAGGAGGGTAACCTATGGCTATTTGGAGGCAGCCAGGCCGGAAGTGTAAACAACAGTTCGCTCACCAGCACATTAGCTCTGCAGAACGATCTGTGGAAATACGTACCATCAACCGGATTCTGGACATGGATATCCGGGGACAGCACAAGCTCTTCTGTGGCCAATGCTAATGCCTACTCAAATTATGGTGTAAAAGGGATCGAGTCAGCTACAAACACTCCGGGTAACCGTTTTGCTGGCATAACCTGGACGGATTCCTCAGGCAATTTCTGGCTTTTTGGAGGAGTTGGCAATGTTCGGTCGACGGTATCATCGCAAGGTCCTTCTCAGCAAGGCTTTCTCAATGACCTTTGGAAATTTTCACCGGTTTCAAATCAATGGACATGGATGGGGGGCGACACTGTGATCAACGCCCCCGGAAGATACATATCAGCTCAGGCCCGCCCTGGCGGAAGAACGGAGGCTAGCGGCTGGACAGACAAACAGGGTGATCTATGGCTCAGGTCAGGGATGAGAACATCCACAACTTCTTACAACGATTTCTGGAAATATTCTATCAGCAAAAACGAGTGGACATGGATGGGTGGAGACAGCACCATCCACGAATATCATCCTGCTCCGGTTGAAAAGAATGTCTTTTTGCCAGGAGTAAGTCCTGCACCTGATCCCGCGACCGTGATTGAACAGGATAACGAAACATTGCTTTTTTCACTGAAAGGAGACCAACGCTGGCTTTACAATAAACTGACAGGTCAGTGGAAATTCCTTAAAGGTCAGATTGTTCCGGAATACACAAGCACAGAAATCAATAACGGTACGGCAGGAATAGTAGACTCTGTGGGGAAGCCAAAGACTAGATCTTATGCCGCAACATGGAAGGATAAAGCAAATAATTTATGGATGTTTGGCGGCCAAAGGGCAATAACCGGTCAGGCAAACCTGTATGACCTTTGGATGTATGATATTGGTCAAAAAACCTGGACCTTGAAGAAAGGGGGAGAAGGAATCGCTTCATACAACTACGGAACCGCTGGCCAACCTTCAGACAGTGCCCGTCCCACACACCGTTCAGGCGCGTACACCTTTGTTGATCAATCCGGGATACTTTGGCTTTTTGGAGGAATTGTGACTCAGTATTATGACCTGCTAAATGACTTGTGGAGTTATAATCCTGCAACAAATCAATGGACCTGGTATGGAGGTCAGGGTGGTGTGATTCCGGGATCGGGGGTTTATCAGGCTACTCCTTCCCAGCCGGCATGGCCGGGCGCAATGGGAAACGGCAATTCCTGGACGGATGCTGCCGGCAACTTCTGGATTTTCGGAGGGCAATCCTACAACAATGTCCACAATGAAGTGTGGATGTTTAATCCGCAAACAAAGATCTGGACCTTTATAGGAGGTGACAAAGTTTCAAATATACCCCCGATTTTCCCATCATTACCAACAGGAAGGTCTGGTGCCACTTCCTGGAAAGATGCCGCCGGCAATTTCTGGTTGTTTGGCGGAGCAAGCAAAAATGCTATGTATAGCGGTGGGTACGGTGAGCTACGGGAAAACTTCAATAATGACCTTCTGAGATATTCTCCCGTAACAAAAGCTTGGACAAGGATAAATGGCAACGGAACAGTCAATTCACGCGGTCGCTATGGAGTTAAAGGTGTTCCTTCAGTAAATTCAGCCCCACGTGCACGAAAGGATGGCATCGGCTGGACCGATGGTGTCGGTAATCTATACCTTTTTGGTGGTTCAAGTGATACTATAAGGCCCTGTACTTTTACTACCACTGAACAATTCAATGATCTTTGGAAATTTTCAATCTCCACAAATCAATGGACCTGGCTGGGAGGCGACAGCGTTGGTAATGCTCCCGGGAATTATGGCACTTACGGTATTCCGTCAGCACAAAACGAACCTGGGGGAAGAAGCACTTCTGCAACCTGGCAAGACGGGACTGGCAACGCCTGGATCTTTAGCGGTTACGGATATGCGCAATCGGGAAAGCGCGCTTTAAATGACATGATGCTGTTCAGCACATCGGCTCCATCTACGCTGCCGGTGAGCTTAATCAGCTTTACAGCAACACGTCAGGATGCAGCGGTTTCCCTGCAATGGACAACCGCACAAGAACAGAACAGCCGCTCTTTTATTGTGGAACATTCTGCAGACGGCTTGAGTTTTTCAGCAATTGGAACTGTTGCTGCATCCGGAAACGTGCTTTCTCCTAGTTTGTATTCTTTTCGTGATAACAATCCGTTGGAAGGCAGCAATTATTATCGCCTGAAGCAAATTGATTTCGACAAAAATTTTATGTATTCGAAAATTGCGAAAGTTGATTTTGCCGGGAAGAAATCACAGTTTATTATTTTATCAAATCCCGTTACAAACAACCTCATTATTAACGTCGATCTTCCTTCTTCAGAAATGCTGATGTTTAAAATCACAGATGCCAACGGAAAACCCGGCACCAGCGAAAGCCACCCTGCATTGAAAGGGAAAAATAAGATCAACCTTTCTGTTAGCCGGTTACCTTCCGGGAATTTTATTCTGAACATTAAATCTAAGAGTATTTCTTCCGGAAAGACATTTGTCAAACTGTAAACAACGCTATTTTCCTTCATGGTATGTAGTATCATAACTGCCGGTAACATATAGGCTTAAACGAAGTGGAGCGTAGCGGAACTTCGATTTAAGTCTATGTTGACTGAAGCGAAGGTAGCCGGGTGTTTGTTACGGGGTTTCGAAAATGTAATTTTGTATTAGGGCGTCGTTGGTCTGGTCAAGATCGGTGGAGTCAATATGATGATTGGTAGTTTTCGGCATATCTGCATGCATATTTATCTGCTTATTTATTATTTTTTTCAGGTAGGGATAACACATTGTCCTTTCGATGACTTGCATCAAAAAAAATCAGGATTGTAATTGTTTTATTTGTGATCGCAATTTACTCATCAGCCATTGTGGTGGACCGTTGTTATCAAAGCTGAGCACCTCTTCCATCTTCTCTTTTTTGCAATGAGGAGATTGATAAATGTTAAACTGCAACTTTGTTTGTACTATTGCTTGCCAGTCGGTTCCCTGTTTTGTTACTGGTACCAAACCGGCGTATGCATTTGCAAAACCCGGTACGCTTTTCTTTGCCTGTGATACAACTGTGTTGTACTATTTTTTGATGGAGTTCATATTTAAAAGTTTGTGGTGAACTTCTAAGTTCCATCTTTAAATAAGCAAGGAAAGGCTACCGAAGGTTTAGTTCAACATAGGTTTTGCAATAGCGGGGCAGAACTTTGGAACTTCGCTTATTTGCATCGCTGTACTTTGATTCCGACAGACTAGTTCCAATTTAACTATTGTTGTTACCTTCAACTTAATTCAATTAGGCAGCGGTTCCGGGCTGGATGAACAATTAATTATCCACTTGCAGCAATATCTTAATGTTAGCGGCAATTCCCCATATTCCGACACAGAATTAAATTCTTGAGCTAATGAAAGAAAATTTCTAAATTTATCAGAAATGCTCTTTGCAAGGCCGCTTTAAAAACTGGTGGTTTAAAACCCCGAGTGCAATTCTGGTTGAAATATTATCTTCCTTAAATGGAAGAACTGATAAATTCAGTGGTGCAATTTCATTGACCCCGTTCAGAATAATCATTAAACTTATTCGATATTTCCTTAGAGCATTTTATTATTAATAAAGGCACTTTGAACTTTTATTAATGCAAGGTCTAACGAAGCTTGGTATTAAATATAAAAAACAGATTTAAAACCGTTTAAAACCTTGATAACGCTAGTCAGAATTTATATCGTATACCCCTGAATTCAACAATTGAAAGAAAATTATTAATCAAATATTTGACAGAGTGATTGTAGAAATACGTAAAGCAGTTGAAACAGAAATTGAAATATTGCTAAGTTTTGAAAAAGGGATAGTAGATGCTGAAAGGCTTTTTGACAATACTATAAAGGAAGGTGAAATTCACTATTACGATTTAATCGGGTTTATTAGAGCTAAGAAAGCTGAAGTATTAGTAGCTGTAGTTAATAATGAAATTGTAGGTTCAGGTTACGCAAAAACTTTATCAGCTGAACCATATCAAAAGTATACAGAATATGCTTATTTGGGCTTTATGTATGTAAAACCTACATTTCGCGGACAAGGCATAAATCAAAAAATTTTAAATGGACTTGTAGAGTGGGCTAAAAGTCAAAATTTAACAGAAGTTCGGTTAGAAGTTTATGATGAAAATACAATAGCTAAAAACTCATATTTGAAAGCAGGGTTTAAGCCCAATTTATTAGAAATGAGATTAGAAATATAGATACAGTACTAAAAATAAAATATTCAGACAGAGACCAAGAATATCTAATAATAGTGACTATCTCACAGGGAGTGTTTGCAACTTACTTTTCTCTGGCATTATATGAGATGATATTGCTAATAATATCCGTCTTGAAGGTGTAATACTGATTTCATCTTTTTATTTTGTTTTTTAAATCAACAGTGCAAAAATGCTTCATTCAAAAATGAAATCATTTATCATTTGGCTTCTGATACGCATTTAGTAGATAGCAAACAACGTTATTAAAAATACAGACAGTAATAATAAACAGCGTTTTAAAGTATAAAAAAATGACAAAAAAAATAACCAGTTAATGAAAAAATACTTCAAATTCCACATATTTTATTTAAAACTTTTTTTTTAAAATTTTTTGAAAATCTCCGTAAATCTTGTATATGATTATTTAAAATCATTTGTATTCCGATTT
>CAXSIE010000425.1:0-2054 GCA_964237295.1 uncultured Flavihumibacter sp.
TCAACTGCTTATCCAGAAAATCCTCTATAGAACGGCCTGCAAGTGTAGGTTCGTATTCATTAAGATCTGCTGTTACTTTCTTTATTAAGGAATTCAATGAAGAAATAATCCACCGGTCTATTTCCGTTCTTTCATTTACCGGGATGTACGCTTCCTTAAATATAAAAGCATCCACATTTGCGTATAAGGCAAAGAACTGATAAGAATTATACAGGGTTCCAAAAAACTTTCTTTGTATTTCTTTAATTCCTTCCTGGTCAAATTTAAGGTTATCCCAGGGAGAAGCATTTGTAATCAGGTACCACCTGGTAGCATCGGCTCCGAATGCAGCAATCGTTTCAAAAGGGTTTATAACATTTCCTAATCGCTTGCTCATTTTATTGCCATTCTTATCCAATACCAACCCATTGGATACTACAGATTTATAAGCAACACTATCAAAGAGCATTACCCCCAAAGCATGCAGGGTATAAAACCAGCCCCTTGTCTGGTCAACACCTTCGGCTATAAAATCAGCCGGAAAAGTTTTTCCGGCATTCAGCAATTCTTTATTTTCAAACGGGTAATGCCATTGGGCAAAAGGCATCGCCCCGCTATCATACCAAACATCAATAAGGTCTGGTTCCCTATGCATGGGTTTCCCTGAATCGGATACTAAAACAATTTCATCTACATAAGGCTTATGAAGGTCAAGAATACCTGCATGTAAATAATTTTTATTTACTTCTCCACCCAAAACTTCACTGGCTTTTCTTATTGCTGTATTAAGCTCTTCTATGGATCCAACGCAAATTTCTTCGGCTCCATCTTCCGTTCTCCATACTGGGAGCGGAGTTCCCCAGAAACGGCTCCTGCTTAAATTCCAGTCTACCATATTTTCCAGCCAGTTACCAAATCTGCCGGTACCTGTGGCAGCCGGTTTCCAGTTTATGGTTTTATTTAAGGCTATCATCCGGTCTTTCACAGCCGTTGTTTTTATGAACCATGCGTCGAGCGGGTAATAAATAACAGGTTTGTCTGTTCGCCAGCAATGAGGATAGCTGTGTTCATATTTTTCCACCTTAAACGCCCGGTTTTCTTTTTTCAGCTTTACGCTGATGTCTACATTTACATCGGTGTAATCAGGGGCGTCTTTATAATTTTTTATGAACCGGTTACTAAATTCCCCTACGCCATCCATAAACTTTCCTTCCCGGTCAACCAGCACTAATATACCCAGTCCGTTTTTTTGTCCAACCTTGTAATCATCAGCGCCAAACGCAGGAGCTGTATGAACGATCCCGGTACCATCTTCCGTAGTTACAAAATCTCCTGTAACAACCCTGAACGGAACACCACCAGATTTTTCAGGAGTATTCGCTTTATAGGGAAGTAATTGCTCGTAAGCTATTCCATTCAACTCAATACCCTTACAGTACAATAAAATTTGCCAGGGCAGTAGTTTATCCCCTTCTGAATAATCCTGAAAATTGCCATTTTCGGCTTCAGGTTTGAAATATTTGTGCAGTAATGCTTTTGCAAGAACTACATTAACCGGGAGATGGGTATAAGGATTAAAAGTTTTAACCACAACGTACTCAATATCAGGGCCTACGGTTAATCCCAGATTAGCAGGCAATGTCCAGGGTGTGGTTGTCCAGGCCATAAAAAATATTTCATTACCCGGATTATTGTTTTCTTCACTGTTAATCTTGTCAAATAAAAACAACGATTTTTTAGTTTTTAGAACTTTGAACATGGCCACAACAGAAGTATCCTTAACATCTTTATAAGTACCGGGCTGGTTTAACTCATGCGAACTTAAACCCGTACCTGCAGCCGGAGAATACGGCTGGATGCTTACGCTTTTGTATAATAACTTTTTCTGGTGCAGCGTCTTAAGGCTCCACCATAACGATTCAATGTACTTGTTCTCAAAAGTTATGTACGGATGGTGTAAATCAACCCAATAACCCATTTTCAGCGTAAGCTCATCCCATTTATCTTTATATTTCAACACTTCTTCCTTGCATCGCTGGTTGTATTCCGCGATAGATATTTTTTTGCCAATATCT
>CAXSIE010000425.1:2064-5002 GCA_964237295.1 uncultured Flavihumibacter sp.
TCCTTTGTGATCCCCAACAGTTTCTCCACACCTAATTCAACAGGCAAACCATGAGTATCCCAACCCCCTTTTCTCTTTACCTGGAAACCCTGCATTGTTTTATACCTGCAAACGAGGTCTTTTAACGTTCTTGAAATAACATGGTGAATACCCGGTAAGCCATTTGCACTCGGAGGCCCTTCATAAAATATAAATGGTTCTGCTCCTTCCCTTATTTCAACACTTTTCTCAAAAGTCTGTGATGCTTCCCACCTGGAAAGCACCTCCTGCTCTATGGAAGGCAGGTTTAACTGTGAAAATTCTTTGTATTTAGCTGCCATATAATATTCCTGATCTTAAAAGATTCATTTTATTTTAAAATGACTGCAAAGCTACTACATGTAACATGATTAAAGTTTGGGGTTTAGCAGTATTAGCGTATTAACCGCTATCAGCGACAGCCGTCAGCTATCAGCAGTGCACTGCCTGTTGTGCTTTCTCCTGATAGCCGACTGCTGACAACCAAAAACAGCCAATCATGCCACACACGACACTACTATTCTTGGCATAATTTATGAATGCTAATTAATTCTAATGTTTTAAATTATTCTTGTTTTATATAAGAAACTCTTTCTACGGTTTAGGGTTTAGGGGTTAAATAAGGGGGTATTCTTGCCCCCTTTACTATTTATAGTCTTTTCTTTTTACTTAACTAATGACGTGGAACCATCTGCCTGGTATACAAATCTTATCGTATAGTTGATCTTTTCAGGGGTAGTGCCAACAAACGGATCGTAGGTTGCTGACAAGATCTCCATTTTTGCGTACCTGTTGTCTGCGGTACGGAATATAAACACTTTACCGGCTTTAGGAACAAAGGAGCGGGTTGTAGTATTGTAATCATACCATGATCCGTCTTTTATTGCAAACCTATTGGAAGCAGTATCGTAAGCATAACCAGACGCCGGAGCTGTAGTTAAGTTATCAAAAATCCCATCCTGCATAATAACACCTGCCGCTCCCGGTCCGCTTGCATTGCTGTTAACCTTAAAGGTGGTTAATCTCAAAGCAAAATCCCAGTTTGCGCTAACGGAATCTGTATTGGCAACTACTGCGTTGTTTTTGAAACTAAATAACGTATAAGAGGGAGCACTGAAATTCACTTTGATAGTAGTGGTACTTTCTTTTGCCGGTTGTTGTACTACCTCACTATCTTTTTTACAGGATATCGAAAGGAGAATAGCAGTGGACGCAAATAATAATAAACATTTTTTCTTCATACTTTTTGCTTTTTTACATGTAGAATTTTATCAAAATCCATATTCAGGTTTAAAAAAAATATCCTGCCGGCAAGATTCGGCATCAGGAAGGGCTGCTTGTAATTAAATAAATTATCTATTCCAGCCTGTAATTCAAGGTTTCCGGAAAAGTGTTTGCTTACCGTAAGATTACACAGAATAAAACCAGGTTCATACTCGCTGTCGCCATCAAGTACGCCGCTTCCATTTGTTTCGGTATAACCATATCTTCCCGTATAATTCACACGGAACCACCCGGAGAAGCCAGATTTTATATGAGTATACAGGAGCTTTAAATTAGCGGCATGCCTGGACCTATACAACAATCCGCCGTAATCTTTAAGCGTAACCAGGTCAGTTTTGAAAGTTACAGGGTCTCTTTTATAATATTTGTTTTGTTTGATGCCGTTAATTACATCTTTATCCTTTGCAATAAGGAACTGGTATCCGCCGGAGACTATAAAATGTTTACTGATATTGCAGGAAGCATCCGCTGAGAATCCCTGCGTATACACCTTATTTACATTATGATAACTGTAAATTAATTGTCCGTTGGTTTTATTAAAAGGAAGCGTAAACCTGTCAATCAGGTTCTTCATATCATTTCTGAAAACATTCGCATTTACAATCAGTTGGGTGAAAGGAGTATAACGTACTCCCAAATTTGCTCCTACTGAAGTTTCCGCTTTGAGCGCAGTGTTATTATATATAGATGTATTGATTGATTGGTCAATCTGCCCTTCCCGCTTAAGTTTTTGTAATGCTGTTTCTAAAATATCAGCACCTAACAAGCTGTAACCAACCGATGTATTTGTGAAAAGCGCATAAGACTGCCTTGTATCCGGCGTACGATAACCCAAGCCAACAGAGGCACTCAAAAAAATCTTGTCATTTATTTTACCACTTAACGCAAGCTTAGGACTGGCTCGCCAGTCAAAATCATTTCTCTTATCAACCCGTACACCGGCAATAAGGTTGTATCTTTTTGAAATTGCCCATTCTTCCTGCGAGAATAAATACAACGTAGTAAAATTATGTTTGCTGTCGTAGCGGCTTGCATTTAATGATTCCGCCATAAACCCTGCACCTGAAATAAATTTTGAATGGGTGCCCGTTTTTTCAACCTGTATTTCCGGTTTAATTACCTGTTGCAGAAAACGTAATGCGTCATAAGGCAGGTTGGTTTTCTGCACAAATACATCTGAATTGTTGGAATACCGGTTAAAATATAAACGCGGGATAAGCTTAACTGATTTCTTAAATTGCCGGATAAACTGCAGGTTAATGCCCCAGTCTCTTTCTTTTGTAGTACCCGTAATAATTTGCTGGGCACTCTGGGTACCTACCAGGTAATTGTTCGACTGCCGTTCTCCAAAAAAGCGCGCAGTTGCAATAAACTGAGCGCTGGTAGAAATATATTGTGTAATTTTTAGCGCATAAGATTGATCGTTATAAGCGTCTACGGTTTTGCCGTAAATATTTTTATCAAGATCGTAACCTGAAGTTGAATACCTGTTTGCAAAAAGCTGAATGGCGGTTTTATTAATTCTGTTAGCATAATTCGCCGATACGCTCAGGGTATTATTAGAGGCATACTGAAGTTGGGCAGTTGCTGTTTCTTTAACAGGTTTTTCTGTGATAATATTTATTACACCAGCCAT
>CAXSIE010000426.1:0-4977 GCA_964237295.1 uncultured Flavihumibacter sp.
AGAACCTGAGAAAGATAGAAAGAAGGTCTCCCAATCAGGTAGAAGAATTTGAATATCATGATAAAGGATCCATGGCAACCGTAGGTCGTAACCTTGCCGTAGTAGATATTCCTTATCCAAAATTACATTTTGGAGGTTTTACAGCGTGGCTGGTGTGGATGTTCCTTCACCTGATGCTTATCCTCGGCGTAAAAAACAGGATCTTTGTTTTTACAAACTGGGTTTACAATTATTTTACGCATGATCAATCGTTGCGATTGATATTTAAAGATTTTTACCGCCCCAAAAAAACTCCGGAACTTGATAGTGTGAAATGTAGAAAACCAGTATCAGTCGTTGGAATGTTTTTATGCCTTAAGTATTTTGTTTGCTCTGCTTTTAAAAGACGCTGCCTGAGAATCCCATCGTTCTTCTATCAACAATTTAATTTCAGGTAGAATTTCCGGGTAAGTCCTGGAAAGATTATGAAGAACCGACAGCGAAAACGCTTTAACCGCCGCAGCCTCATCAGGTGAACTGATGTAATTGAAACAGATATCCATTACTTCTCCCTGGTATTTTACCGGAATGTTTATATCTTGTAATAAGCGGATGGTGTTTCTTTTCACTGCATTATGCAAACCGGGCTTATGAAGGTTATTAATAAGTTTGCCAAAATGGTTTTTAATAAGTTCGGGATGTTCCATTACACAATAGCTTAATGGCCATGCGGCTCTCTGCACAACACGGTATTCATCTTTTATGAACAACTCCAGTAATTCGTCAAATCTTTCCTGGTTATCACCTATCCATTGCATAATCTTAACGGTTTGCGCCTTGGAATGTTCCTTTAATATTTCATTACGAAGTTTCATGCGGTTTTAACAGTGATTTTTTTTATTAAGATGAAAAGTTGGCCATACGTGGTAATAGCATAATGGATAATGTTCGACAGCCTGATCTTTAAATTGTTCCTCAATATAAAAAGAACACTATACAGCCTGATACTAATGTAAAACTGCTTGCGTATACTGCACCCATCAAATTACCAAACCACATGATACTTAAGAAGGTAGACATTAAACTTACAATTAAAAAAAAGATATTAACCCGAAAATTTATCTGTGGTTTTCCGATTGAATCCATCGTATATCCGAACTGGGTAAAAAAAGGTCTTAAAAAAGCAAACAGCATGGTTACCTGTAATATAGGAACCGCTTCCAGATAATCAGCTCCGGCGATTACTTTTATTACCATTCCGGGAACAAAGAGAATAAACAGGCTGGCCGGTATCATTAATGCCGTAAGTGTACCAACCATTTTTTCAAAATAATAGCTTACTAATGCGGGTCCATCAGTAGCCATTGCCTGTGCATTTTTTGGAAACAGCACATCCGCTACTGCAAGAAACGGTACATCCAATACTCCTGCAATCCGCGAAACCACACTATAGTAAGAAACATATATTTTGCCGGTAACCGGATTACCGATGGCGTAAGCCGTAACAAAGTGATCGGCAAATTTATAAATATGTGAAAGCAGCGCGGTTCCAAACACGAATTTGCCAAACTGTAACAGCTTGACTATAATTTCCTTATCAAATTTCAGTTTTCTTTTCAGCAATTTATTACTGGCAACCAGGAAATAACACGATGCCGTAAATATGGAGACAATCTGGGCAATTACCAGGTGCTGAACAGTAATAATATTGGATTCAAAAAAAAGTGAACTTACAATAAATAGAAATAACAATCCCTGCCTTAAAAAGTAAGCATAGAAAGTCTGCCGGTATTGCATCCTGCTTTGCTGTACTATTTCACAATGGTTAAACGGAATCTGGAAAATTACCAGGGCTATGCTCCAATGTAATAATGTTGATAATTCGGGCGTTTTTAACAAACGGGCGAGCCAGACACCGCATAAAAGAAAAAAAATAATTACCAACGCTGAAAATATGACATTGATTACGAGAGAAGCACATTGAACCTCCTGTAACTTTTCTTTATATCGCTCGTCGTAAATGAATTTAATCAAGGCGTTTCTTAGCAAGCCCATTTTTACATATTCCATCATGGTAACAATGGTTTGGAATAAAGCATAGGCTCCGATCTGCTGGTTGTTGAGCGCATAATGAGTAAGTATGAAAAATCCGACTAATGCAAAAAAGAAAAGAGAAAAACGTTGTAAAAGGGTTATAAAGAGAGAATTGAACCAAAAAGAAGGTTTAAAGGGAAGTTTCAATGACGTTATTTTATTTAGGGATTTGTGAAATCACAAGGCCGGCTATTTCAATCCCCCATGTTTCGCTTACATTTATGCCAAGTTCCGAAATTAATCGGGTCTTGCAAAATAGTACTTTAATAAAAGCTTTATACCGCAGGTGTTACAATGAAAATAAAGAACCCCAAGAACCGTTTTGATCTTTCCATAAAACGTTCTGATCATGTACTTGAGATTGGTGGCGGACATAATCCGCATCCCAGGTCGAATATTGTAGTAGATAAATTCCCCGAACATAATTTTCACAGGAGCGGAGATATAAAAGTGTTGAAACACCAGACCTTTATTGCGGCAGATGGACAGGATCTTCCTTTTAAAGACAAGGAATTCGATTATGTAATTTGTTGCCAGGTTTTAGAACATGTTGAAAATCCTGCCAAATTTCTTTCCGAACAATTCAGGGTTGCCAAAAAAGGTTATATTGAAACACCTTCCTTATTTGGAGAGCACCTTTTTCCTAAAGATTCTCATAAATGGATACTTCATGAGCATAAAGATGTTCTTTACCTTGTTAACAAAAACACCATAAATTTTAGTGTAGGCTATGACTTTGGTGAACTAATACAATTGTATTTGCCTACACATTCCATTGGATTTAAGATAATGGAACGTACTCATCCCAACCTGGTTACCATTCGCATTGAATGGGAACATAATTTTGAGTTTCTAATTGAACCTACTGATCCTGTAATTCTTAGTTATTTTACCGACAAATGGAAACTAAGCTGGGCAGATGATTTTTTTCCGCCTAAAACCATCTGGCAGGAATTAAGTGAGGCTTCCAGGGCTTCTTTGAAAATTGCCCTACGAGCATTTAAGACGAAGGTTTTAAAAAGGTAATTTTTTAAACAGGCTTAAAAGTTTCTTCAAACAACAATTAAATTATTTATCAAGGCGCTGATCAGTAATATAATTTGTCTTATAATTAATATTATGTTAAGTAGAATATTCTGAAAGTACATCTTAACCGCTCCTCTATTATTGAATATAGACAATCGAATGTAGTGGTAATAATAAAAATATTAATTAAAAAAAGGGCCGGCTATTAAAGCCGGCCCTTTTTTTAATTTGTAAAAAATGATTAATGCGCTTTATCAACATTATTAAACTTATCCTCGTAATCCTTCACTTTATCTTTTAAATTCTTCTGTTCGTAAATATTTATCATTAAATCGTAAGTATCCTTTAAATTAGATTTTTCGTCCATTTTAAGTTTACCCTTGCTTCCTAATAATTGCTCTACTTTTTCAAAATACGGAAGCGCTTCATCAAACTTACTGAGCTTCTGAACCCTTAAATCTTCTTTTGCTTTAACTTCTTCCGGTTTTAGTTTTCCTGTAGCAGGAAGTTTAATGGCTTTGATCTTTTTATCAATATCAACTCCCTTATTAAACAATATCTGACCTAAAACCAGGCTGGCTTGTGCAAAATCCGGTTTAAGCTCTATTGTTTTTTTCATGTTATTTTCTGCCTTATCTATCATTTGCTCCCAGTTAGCAGGACGTGAAGCAATGGTATCCTTGTAAGCTTCTTTGTATAATTCTACGCCATAGTTAAAAACATACAGGTAATTATTCGGCTCTTTAGCAACAACCGCTTCATATTTTGTAAGAAGGTCCTGCCTATTTCCGGATTCACCTGCCATCTCCAATTCAAAGCTGTCCCAGAAAGCATCTTTAGGATATAATGATTTTCCCGACTCAATGTATTTTGATGCATTGGCATTGTCCTTCTTCTGGCGGTAATAATCAGCCAGCCATTTGTAAATTTCAACAAGGTTTTCTTAAAGTTGGTAAAGGCATCCGCAAAATTGTTGCTATTGTAAAAAGCAGCCCCAGTTTTAAAGTAACCCTGGTAAATATCAATCATAGTTTTATGATTTTCCATGGTACTCAGCAACATCTTTTTATCATCAATCTGAGTATACTTTTTAATCGCGTCAAAAGCTTCGTTCCTTGCTTCCGTGGAACCGGATTTTTGCGTGGAATCACTGGCTATTTCAGAATATATTTTAGCTTTCGTGTACCAGGCTTCCGGGTCTTTACCCCCTTTTTCAGTAGCCACCACTTTATCGATTTCGGCTTTGGCTTCAGGTATTTTTTTTGACTTTAGCAAGTCTTTAGCCTTATTGGACGACTGGGCAAGCGAACCCAGCGCCGAGGCAATGAAAAGAGACACTACCAGTATTTTTTTCATATTGTTTTGTTTAGTAAATAGATATTTATAATTGATTGTCAATATTATCTTCAGACGGATTGTTTTCCTCAGGAGTTGTATCATTATCCTGATCTGTTATTCCCTCTATATCCGGTTTTCCTTCAATGGATTCGATTGCTGTAATTATTTCAGGCACTTCATCCAGCTTTGTAATGGCAGCAATTTCATCGCTGTCATCCAACCGGATCAATTTTACACCCTGCGTTGCTCTTCCGGCTTCCCTGATATCAACAATCCCCGTTCTGATAGTAACGCCACTTTTACAGGTGATCATAAGATCTTCGTTTTCCTTTACATCCAGCATTCCTACCAGTGAACCGGTTTTTTCCGTTACATTAATCGTTTTAACACCTTTTCCACCCCTGTTCGTGATGCGGTACTCATCTACAGGAGTTCGTTTTCCAAAACCCTGCTCGCTTACAACGAGAACGGTTTTGGTTTTGTCCTCTTTTTTGACACATATCATGCCAATCACTTCATCATTTTTATTTAAAATGCTTG
>CAXSIE010000427.1:0-2768 GCA_964237295.1 uncultured Flavihumibacter sp.
ACCCCAGTTAATTTGATCTGGCATAAAGTTTTATTTTATCAATGAATGTTTGCTTTGGTAAGCCTTGTGTTTATCATGGTAACAGTATACGCTTCCTTCGGAGGTTATCGTTAAAAAATATACCTCTAACTGCAACAAACAGCCGTAAAGACACGGAGTCATAAAGAAAGACGAAGAAAATTTTATTATTTCTTCGTGCCTTCGTGTGTTAGCGGCCCGCTGATTATTCCGAAATACCAGTAAGGCAATAAATATACATCGCCGCCACCCAGTTCAGCTGAAGCATTCGATTCGCTGTCAAGCTTAAAAAGATCCCTGTTGTGTTTGTTTTCGGGCCTTTCATCTGGCGGGAGGATTTCTGAAACGGTTTTGTCATGAATTATTTTTTCGGGGAAGATTAGATCTTTTCTGCTGCTGTTATGCAGCGGCCAGTTGATAAGATCCAGGGGCATTTCTTTTAGTTCCCAGATCGTTTCATCAAGATCAAAATTTTTGGCACCTGTCATAGCATAACAAAGATTCCACAATGCATCTTTTACAGGCCTTTTATAATTCCAGTGGTCGCGGATCGCTTCTCCAAACCGGGCTTTAAGTGTATCGTTGAGGGCATAAGGATACAATCCCCAGTAAGCCAGAAAATACATTTCATCATCAGAGTTATTCCATTCACCGGAAAGCATTTTACTCCATTTATCGGCGCTGTCCGGAGCGGGCCCTATCTGGTTCACCGGGCGGGAAAGGTTATCCAGGTAATTGTATTGATGCAGTAGCTCCAGGGCTTGTGACTTGTATTTTTCCTTGCCGGTAAAGTGGTAAGCCGTCTGCAGGAAGCTGATAATATTGGATGAATACAGTTTTTTATCCCCTATCATGTTGGGAAAGCGGTTTACATATTCAGGCGCCCATATGCCCCATAAGGTAGGACGTCCATTGTAGTCTATTAGTTTAAGGCCGTTGTCAACAATATAACCGGTGAGGCTGTCAATCATCCTGACGGCTTTTTCTTTTACTTCCTTGTCATCCATATATTGCGCTACCAGGGTAAGGGCAAAATATTGACCTACTGTTTGATCGCTGCTGGCGGAGCCTCTCCAATCCCATTCCTTATTTCCGGTTTGCCGCCAGCTGCTGGGTATTCTTCATTAAATGTAACCACGCCATGTCTTTCAATGCAGCGGCCAAACAAACCGGCGATCCCGCTCAGCGTATGAAGGCGTTCCATAGCGTCCAGTGATTCCAGGCAATTTTGTCTGGCATCCTCGTCATGGGTAACCAGCCAGCGGAACAGTTCTCCTGCCAGGTACATAGAGGTCCAGAGGTTGTCGCTGTCATGCGGACCATTTTCTGCGGTGGAAACATCGCCATTTTTTATACTGGAATAATCGGAATAAAACCCATAGCGGATATGCCGCTGCCTCACCTGCTCCTCGTAATAAGCGGCCTTTTGTTCCAGGGTAAATTTTTCAAAGCAAATTTTTCCGAGTCCTTTATCCGTAAGAACCAGCACAGCACCCTCTTCTCCTTTGGCAATGTCTGATACGATATTTCCGGGCAGCCATCGCTGCGAAGCATAATAGTTGAATTTGCCGTCTTCCTTCAGCATGAAAGCGCCTCCGGATGAGCCAAACCATAACCTGCCGTTTACCTGTTCAATAACGGTTAAGTCAGTATTGGGCAGGCGCCGGTGGTAACCGCCTTTTGACTTATAAGTAGATAGGTCCAGTTCAAGATAGCCGTTGTGCGTGCCGATCAATGCAGTGTTGCCCAGTAATTTAAAACAGGTGAATGCTTCGCCTGTAAATACCGTGACCAGCTTTTTTTGTAACGGCGAAAAATAGCTGAGTGAACCTGCAGTGAGGCACCAGAACAAATTTTTACCGGCCTGGTATTGAATGCTGATTACCGGTGAAGGGGAAGTGCCTGTCCATATCTGTTGGCCGTTGTACAAAAGCGCGCATTGCACGCCGTTAGATATTAAAAAGCTGCGGTTTGATCCTCCAGCCATGATGCCGGCTCCTCGTAGCTGATGCGGATAATCAAGAGTGCCGGCCCATGCGTTGCTGAAAAGCGCTTTGTCATCAAGGTAAATCAGCTGGTCGTCATATAAACTCAGGCCTGTGATTTTTCTGTCTGTAATAAATTTATAGCTCAGGTCCCTGGTAAGTGTGCCGGGGAATAATAATTTTCCGGCATGCGGTTTCAGTAAGCCTTTATCGGACAATATGCGGATGTTGCCGTTACGATCGCAAACGATCTTTCGTAGCAGGGCTGTGGAGTCTTCAGGGTAATAGCGGATGCTATAGTCCTGCTGGTAAGGAATATCGGGGTATGCTGTAGGGGGTATGCGGTATGGGGAACGAGGTGTGGGGTATGACGCTGATTTTTTGTTAGAGGTGTGGTTGATTATGTTAGTGTCAACTGCTTTGTTTGTGATGTTTTTATCAGGATTGATGGTTGCGAAAGCAGCGGTTACAAATGATGTTACGGAAAGAAGTAGCATCGCCATATGCGTTAGCCAAAAAGCGGGTTGACCCTGGAGAAGGTTGGACGTTTCACCTGTTTTAAAGATTTCAAATATTTTGAGAAAGGAAAGTGGCCGTGTTTCAGACCTATAAGGTTTTGAAAACCTTATAGGTCTGAGCCTCTTTATTAATTTATTCATTTTAGCGTCTTTTCAGTGAATGATTTATTTTCTGCCGGTGCGCTGATTACCCCTAGATACCTGCCCATCCAGTAGGGCAGCAGCCATATATCACCAGCGCTGTTTT
>CAXSIE010000427.1:2778-4958 GCA_964237295.1 uncultured Flavihumibacter sp.
CATTGTGCCCTCCATCCAATGCGAACATATTTGAATTATGACGCCTGATAGGCATTTCGTCCGGTGGCAGCACTTCCTTAATGGTCTGTCCCCGAAAATTGGGAGGAAGGAATTCGATATCTTTTCGCTGGCTGTTGATGATTTGCCAGTTGATAAGGTCCAGCGGATAACGTTGTAAATAGCCGATGGCTTCTTCCAGGTCAAAATCCTTTGCGCCCGTCATGGCTGTAACGATATTCCAGGCGGCTTCTTTTTCCGGCCTTTCTGCTTCCCAGTGATCAATGATGGATGCGCGAAACTTTCTTTTAAGCGTATCGTTTAATGCATACCGGTAAAGTCCCCAATAACCAAGAAAATACATTTCATCATCGGAATGATTCCAGCCTGATGATAATTCTTTGCTGAGTTCATCAGCGGCGGCCGGCGCTGCTGCAATGCTCTTCATGGGGCGCATAAGATTTTCCAGGTAGCCATAGGTATGCATGAGTTCCAGTGCCTTGTCTTTATATATTTTTTTATGGGTAAAATGCCAGGCCGTCTGCAGCATGGCAATGATATTGGATGAAGTGATCTTTCTGTCACCTACCATTACCGGCATTGCGTTCACGTATTCAGGGTTCCATCTGCCCCATTTAGTAGGCTGCCCATCCCAGTCTACCAGGTACAATTTGTGGGTAACGATATGCTGCATCAGCGTATCTATCAGCCGGATGGCCTTGTTTTTCATACCCGGATCATCAATTAGCTCCGCTATAGCACCAAAGACAAAAATATGCCCGATAGCTTCATCACTGCTGGTGGTGGACTTCCAGTCCCATTCCGGATCTTCGGCATTTCTCCATACCTGCTTGTCAGCAGATTCATATCCCCGCCTTTCAAAAGACCTTGCAGGAAAACCTTTGATGGGGTTAATGGTATACAGGCGTTCCATGGCATCAAGCGATTCACGGCAGTTACGCAGGGCTTCCGGAGAATGGGTTACGGCATAACGGAATACTTCAGCGCCCAGATACATGGAGGTCCAGAGCCCGTCGTTATCCGAATCTTCCAGGATACCGGTATCCGGATCGCCGTTTGTCATTTTCGAAATGGTAGCGTTAAAGCCGTTACGGATATGTCTTTCCCTTACCTGCTTTTCAAGGCCTTGTCATACAGGCTCATAGATTGAAAATGTATCTCACCCAGTCCTTTATCTGAAAGCAGCAATACTGCATCTTTTTCTCCTTTGGCTATATCAATGATATGATCGGAAGGAACCCAGCGCAAGGAGGCATAGTAGTCGAATTTACCATCATCGTTTAGCATAAAAGCGCCTTTTGCAGAACCAAACCAAATTTTTTTATCAATGACCCGCACAACGGTAAGGCTGGTGCACGGAAGTTTTTTATTGATTTCACCAAGCGCCGTACCGGCATCCGCATCAATGGTCAGATAGCCATCCCGGGTGCCTACTATCAGCTCCTTGTTGTTATCAGACAAGGCGAAGCAGGTGAGACCGTTACCGGTAAATTTTTTCTGAAGTGATTGGCCGGCTATTGAAAAGGTTGACAGGGAGTGTTCTCCCAGGAGCCAGAATGCGTTTCTTGTTTTATCAAAAATAATATCAATGATATTATCGCCGGTGCGCCCTTCCCATACGATGGTGGTATCTTTCAGGTATTGAAGCATAGTGCCGTCGGAGATAAGAAAGGAAAAGTTGGGGCCGCCGCTGAACAGGCTTGCATGGGCCAGGGTATGTTTTGTGTACAATTTGCCTGCCCAGGCATTGCTTAGCACCGCTTTATCATCCAGGTACACAAACTGGTTCTCATGCAACTGCATGTTCTGTATGTTTTTATCCAACATCGGCTTATAAGTCAGATCCAGCACCAGTTGTCCCGGATAAAGGAGCGCTCCTGCGGAAGGCCTTAACAGGCCGGCAGAGGAGTAAACCTGAACAACACCATTGCGGTCGCAGAATACTTTTTGCAGCCGTATGCTGTCACCGGTTTTTGATATTGTATTGGCTACTTTATATTTTATACTGAAACGCTGCCTGTAGGGTACATCCTGGTGAACCGGTTGTCCCGGTGCGGGATGTTGGCCGTGGGATGCTGATGACAGCAGCGTTAGAGAGAAGAAAAACACCCATTGCATTGATAATTTCATTCGTGATGTTTATTAAAGCTGATAATTATAAC
>CAXSIE010000428.1:0-4936 GCA_964237295.1 uncultured Flavihumibacter sp.
GTGGTGGTATCGTACGAGTATGTGGTAGATCCAAATTTGGGTTATAGTTCGCTGGTATCCGGTACGCCGCAGGTAGTTTATTTTACACAGCTATGGAAGCCTTTTTATATAAGTCCGTCCACCCCAGCGAGCACCATACCGTCCTCAACGGGTATCCGTACTATAGTTAAAACTTCCGGAATCGTAACGCAGAACGGCTACCTGAATATTTTAACCAGTTTACATTCATTGTTCTTTTACGGTACAAAAAAATAACACTATTATGGAAAGATTTCAAAATACCACCCGTAAATTTTTACTGCTGATTTTTATTGCTGCGTTTCTTTTAACCTCCTGTACAAAATACGGGAAAGGTTTTTTAAGTCCGACCCTTCAATATGCCGTCAGCCAGTTTACTATCAAGAAAGGCACAGTATCCAGTTCTTATTCGATTATAACAGATGGCTCCAGCATTCCCTTGCATATTAAATGGACGCATGTTTATGATGCTTCAGGAAGAATGGTAGACACATTGTTTTCAAAAACGTATCCGGTAGGCATCTGGACATCGGCATACAATTCCGTTACCGACACCACTTATGCTAAAATTATAGCAAAAAGGGCGGTGGCAAACCTTCAACCCATTGTTGTAAATGAAAGTAACGGAACGCTCCAGTCTAACAGCGGAACCATTTACCTGCCTTCCGGCACTTATACGATGGACCTGGAAGTTTCTAACATTGCCGGCACGGAAAAACTGGCAAAGATCATCTCTATCATCCTGCAGGATGGCCAGCCTCTGGAAACCTCTCCTGAAACCGGCAATTTCAGTAACTCATTACTGATTGCCGGCACAGCAACAGGAGCTCCTAACGGAACGCTGTTTAACGGGGTTAATAATCCCTTTGTGGATTACACTGTTAAAAGGCTGGCAGATACTCCTAATATGGTGGTGTTAAAAGTATACGACAAAAACAGCGTTCCTTTTAATCCGAAAACCGGGGAGTTCACTAAAAGGCCTAATGAATCCTACACCTCCCTTTCTCCAAAATCTGCAGGATTATGCACCGGACACCTTCATGGCTTCCGATTCGGCCATCTCATTAAAATACCCGTTAACACCTTTCCCCATCAATTCATTAGGTAATGGTTACAATATGTACTACCGTATTCCAACCCAATATGTGCATATAGATAGTACCACTACATGGTCTAGCAATACGGCAGGCAATTTATATAAGGGAACGGCTGACAGTCACTATAAGGGCGTTTATAAAGACGGCCAGTTCGACTATGCTATCAGGATTCCCATGCGCGTTCAGGTACCCGGTTCGTACGAAATTAAGATCAGGATTCTGAATACTACGCATAGATAGTCGTCTTTCTTTTCAAATCTGACTTGACTTGGAGGACAGGGGGCCACAAAGACACGAAGGCACGAAGGAACACAAAGAAACTCCTTTGTGCCTTCGAGCCTTCGAGCCTTTGTGGCTATTTCGACCTTTCAGGTCATTACTTGCAAATCTTCCTTATAACCATTAGCTTTGGATAAGCTGATAGCTGATAGCCATCAATATCTTAATTAAAGATTTTAAAAAGAAAGTTGAATGGAAACCATCAATTGTATTGTCGTTGACGATAGCCGGCTTGATAGATTGATTGTAGAAGATTACCTTGATCATTACCCCGATTTTAAACGTATCGGAAGTTTTTCCAACCCCCTTGAATCGATAGAAATTCTTAAGAAACATTCAATTGATGTGTTGTTTATTGACATTGACATGCCTGTAATGAATGGGGTTGATTTTTTTAAAACCCTAAAAAATCCTCCTGTCTGTGTTTTTATAACCGGTTATGCTGACTATGCTTTGGAGGCATTTGAAATTCATGCATTCGATTATCTGATGAAGCCTTTAAAAAAAGAACGGTTTGAGGATGCTATAAGAAGATTGAGGGATTTGTTCCAGATAAAGGAGAAAGCCCTTCAGTACGAAACTTCTTTCGAAAACGATAAAATTACTATTAAAGAAGGAAGCAGTATTAATAAGGTGCAAAGCAGCGATATCATTTACCTGGAGGCGCTTACTAATTATACGAAAGTAGTAACTCAAAGCAAAAAATACACTACCCTGTGCAATCTTAAAAACTTCATTGACAAATTGCAGCAACAAAAATTTATTCGTATCCACAGGAGCTATGCAGTAGCAGTTGATAAAATACAGCATGTGGAGAACGGGATGCTAAGAGTTGGATCATTTGTTCTGCCTATCGGGAAAACTTACCGTCAGCATATAAATAAATTGTTGTTGAAAGACGTGCCGTAATGATGATCATTTTTTCAGAAGGCTTTTCTAATCATAATATACACTTATAAAACCTGTAACATGAAATTCACAACGGTATTAGTTGCCATCCTTTCAGTGGTATTTTTTAATTCCTGTTCTTCATCTCCATCAACCTCAACAGTAGATAATGTACAAAAAATTACCGAAGGAGGATCATCGCAGGACACTTTGAATATCGCGTCTGATAATGCTGATCGTGCATATGTATTTGAAACTTTTAATAAGGAAGGCGGATCATCGCATGACACCATTTATTTAAAACCAAGAACAAGGGCGAAATTTTACAAGGTCAGAGATTTTAAAATTAGAAAGAAACCTTAGTTTATAAACAATCCGATATGCCTGTTCGATATTACACTGTAATATATTTTCTGGTAATTACCTGCCTTTCCGGAACGTCATTTGCCAGTCAGCTTCCCATAGTCGACCTGTTTACAGCAGCAAGAAAATATATTGATAACGATGATTATCAGAAGGCTGTTATCGAGTATGGCAATTGCCTGAAAGAAGCCGCAAAAATCAAAGACACCATACGGATGGGCAACGCTCACATCGGGCTCGGCATTGCATACGAGATGATGGGTAATTATGAAAACTGCCTTAATAATTATTTTTCCGCGTTAGCGCATTATGAAAGTATAGGTAATAAAAAGAAGATAGCCGGCAGCCTGAAAAATATCGGGAATGTTTACCGGATACTGAAATCTTTTGATCAGTCGCAGAACTTTTTTCAACAGGCGCTTGCCAGGTATACGGAGATCCCTGATTCAACAGGTATCAGTACTGTAATGAATGATCTGGGTATTATGAATATGGATCAGAAAAAATTTGCGGAGGCCAAAAGTTATTTTGAAACGATACTCACCCTTTACTATAAATATTTAAAAGAAGAAGTGAAAGCATTTGCTTTTAACAACCTTGCAGATGTATATAAAAACCAGGGAAAATATGAAGAAGCATACGGAAATTATCAATCATCGTTAACGTTGATGAAAAAAATCAACAGCAACCGTTATGGATTGGCGCTGGTATATTTTAATCTTTCAGAACTATTTTTACTTACCGGTGATTTAAATAAAGCTATAGCATATGGTAACAACAGCATAGCTATATCACAGGATAAACATTTGAACAGGTTACTGGCACTGGGCAATGAAAATATGGCAAACACTTATATCAGGCTTAAAGATTATAAGCAGGCTTCAAAATATTTGTCTGAACAGATAAAATATAAGGATACCATTTTTAAAGAAGAATCCGCAAAAAGCTATGCGGAGATGGAAACAAAATACGAAAACGTAAAGAAGAAAAAAGAGATCCTTGAATTAGAACAACAGAACACTATTAAAAATGGTAAGATAAAAAATCAGCAGCTTGAAAGAAACTTTCTTTTAACGGGGATGGGATTTATAGTGCTGATAAGTATTATTCTTTATTGGAACTACTACATAAAGCAACAGGTTAATAAGAAACTTAACCTGTTGAACACAAAACTTAACGAAGCCAATCACTCCAAAACCAAGCTGCTGGGAATACTTAGTCATGACCTGAGAAGCCCGGTGAGCAGCCTTTTCAGTTTTCTTCAATTTCAAAAGCAGTCGCCCGGTAAACTTACAAAGCCGGAGCAGGATGAGTATAATGAGCAGATAAGCCTGGCTGCAGAAAACCTGCTGGAAGCGATGGAAGACCTGTTGATCTGGTCGAAAAGCCAGATGGAAAATTTCAGTCCGGTATTTGAAGACATTAATATTTCCGTATTTTTTGATGATGTGATAAAAGTTAATGAAACCGCTGCGAGAAATAAAAATATTAAACTGCAGAAGGTTTGTTTGCCTGATGTTTACTTACATACCGATAGTAATTTTTTGAAGATTATTTTTAGAAATCTTACCAGCAACGCAATCAAGTTTACACCGGAATATGGAAACATTGAGTTGTCATGTATTAAAAAAGCGGAAGCGCTGTTGTTAACGGTAAAAGATAACGGTGCGGGAATTGCCGCCAATGACCTGAAAACGATTTTTGAATGGAACAGCATCCGTAGCGACTCTTCAGGGTTAGGTCTGAAGCTGGCCAGGGAGTTTGCTGAAAAACTACATGCATCTATAACGGTTGATTCTGCATTGAACGAGGGCACTTCATTTACTTTGGCTTTTCCCTTAAGCCAGCAAAAGATCCCAGCTACTATTGCTCAAAGTGCTGAAAGTAAAACTGCTCGTGTAGTGTTAAGTTAAGTAGGAGATGATGTATCGAGTTGAAGAGTTTTTTTAAACACAGAGAACAGCCGGAGGAGGAAACGCAGAGGGCACAGAGAATTTCTCTGTGCCCTCTGCGTTTCCTCCTCCGGCTGTTCTCTGTGTTTAAAAAACAAGTTTGAACCGCAGAAAAACCGTGCGTCACGTTAAGGTTAACTTGACACTAACTTTTTCCTTCGTGTATTATTTCATATCCTTCATGTAGTAATTTCCCTTCTCCTGTGGTGCCGTTTATATTTTTGTCTTGTTAAGTTTTTCAATTAAACCATTTTCAATTAAACACTTTTTTATGAAAAGAACATTCTCATTTCCATTAGCGGCTACAGGCCTGTTACTGGTTTTAGCACTCACAAATTG
>CAXSIE010000429.1:0-2928 GCA_964237295.1 uncultured Flavihumibacter sp.
TTGTTATTAATAGTTACGGTATCTGTACTTTCAAATCAGGATGGATGTATAAAGCGGGTTAATTTGAGAGATGTAAAAATTATGCCATGAACCTGCCTAGTAAGCAATCATATAAGGTTTTAGGAATATAATATTTTTGATATTAGATGTTCTGAACCATTAAAAAGATGCTGCTGTTTCCTTTGTTTATTGTTACTTTACCTTAACAATGAAATACTTCCACAATGAAGTTTGGAAAGACCCTTTTTTTAAAAGCTCAGAAATTTCTCAGGATTCTTGGTCCCGGACTGGTTACCGGTGCCAGTGATGACGATCCGGCCGGCATTGCTACTTATTCCCAGGCGGGCGCTCAGTTTGGCCTTTTAACATTATGGACCGCAATGATAACCTTTCCCCTGATGGCATCCATTCAGGAAATGTGTGCAAGAATCGGCATGGTTACCTCTCAGGGGTTAACGGGAACGTTAAAAAAGAATTATCCACCTGTGATCCTGTACTTGATGGTAATTTTCAGTTTCCCGGCAATCATACTTAATATCAGCGCCGACATTGCTGCTATGGGAGCAGTGGCCAATCTTATATTTCCTGCTGTTCATCCCATTTATTTCAGCATTGCTTTTACTGTAATATTATTATCCTTTATTATCTACCTGCCTTACCAGAAATTTGCCGCCGTACTGAAATACCTCTGCATATTTTTACTGGTTTACCTGGTGGTGCCTTTTTTATCAAAACAGGATTGGGGCGATATCGCCTTTCACACCTTCATTCCTTCCATACATCTTAACAAAGAGTTCCTTAACATTTTAGTGGCCATCCTGGGTACTACCATCTCTCCTTATTTATTTTTCTGGCAGGCTACAATGGAAGTGGAAAGTATGAAACATGGTAAACACCTGGTAGTTAACAGACGCCTGATAAATAAAATGCGTGTTGATGTAGATTTTGGAATGTTGTTTTCAAATCTGGTAATGTTCTTCATGATACTTACTGCAGGAACCGTTCTTTTCAAAGGCGGGCTGCACCAGATAGATACGGTGGAACAGGCCGCTAAAGCACTGGAGCCTCTTGCAGGTAAAGCGGCTTATTATCTTTTTGCTATAGGAGTGGTTGGTACCGGCTTCCTGGCAATACCAGTTTTAAGCGGCTCACTATCTTATATTGTTTCCGAAACCTTTGGCTGGGAAGAAGGGCTTGATAAAAAATTTCATGAGGCCAGACAATTTTATATTGTCATCGTTATTTCTTTGGTAGGTGGGTTACTGATCAACTCAATCGGAATAAGCCCGATTCATGCCCTTATATATTCAGCGGTTTTGTATGGCATAACATCTCCCGTTATCATTGCCATTGTTTTACATATTTCCAACAACAAAAAAGTTATGGGTGAATTCACCAATAATACAAGATCAAATATTTTGGGAGTGGCAACATTGTTATTTATGACCGTTTCGGCGGGGTTTCTAATTTATTACCAGTTTGCAGGGTAGTCTTGCTGCGGTTCAAACATTTTTTTTAACGCAGAGAACAGCCGGAGAAGGAAGCACGGAGAATACAGAGAAATACCTCTGTGGCCTTTGCGTTTCCTCCTCAGGTTGTTCTTTGCGTTAAAAAAACGCTCCAACTCAACACGTCATCTCATACTTAACTTAACATCTTGAAGGATGCGGGCAAAAAAATACCGGCGACAATAAACGCGCCGGTTAAATGCATGGGATTTTCATAGTAATTAATTTTAGTTCAGGGAGGTTATTACTATATATTTTAAATTTATAACGTGCAATGTATAATTTCAACTTTTGTATAAGTATTTGGCGTTTAATTGCTATAAAACTTTTACAGTAATTAAGCAGCTGTTAATTTTTTACAAATATAAATTGTCTTAAAAATTGCTTCCAACCACCATCCTTCAGCTGTCGGAGGAAACACACCACTACTTATCTGCCGATAGCTGAAAGCCAAACTAATAAACTGTTTAAGGATTGAGATTATAATCTGATGATATTTTTTCGCTGTTCTGGTTTTTGAATTATATTTGAACGGGTTATATTTTAAAGAGTTGGGCAGGCTACGTCTTATAAGCTATAAGCTGCATACGGGTTGCCGGCAAACAGGACTAACCATATAAGTTACATACAGGTATCATTTTGGTTTACCGAAAGACCTTGCTTTTGTAAATTTAACGGTTGATTTATCCCTTACCATCGCTCTTGACAATGGTTGCTTCCGAAGTTGTAGCTTGAATTAAATTTCTTTTATTATTATATATTATTATTATATAAATCAATTATAATGAAGCGCCGAAATATTATTAAGGGATTAACATTACTGCCGTTCACAGCAGCAGCCGGAGCGGCACTGCCGTTTTCAAACGCAGCAGCATCTCCTGAACCCAAGTCAACAAAACGCGACCTTTTTAAAGAGCTGGGCGTTACACCTGTAATCAATGCCAGTGTAACCATGACTTTTCTTTCCGGTTCATTAATGTTGCCTGAAGTGCTGGATGCAATTAATTCCACCTCACACGACTTTGCCAATATGTTTGACCTTCAGGATAAAATTGGTGCTAAAATAGCCGAGATGCTGCATTGCGAAGCAGCTATGGTAACTTCGGGTGCAGCCTGTGCCATGTTGCTGGGAACAGCCGCCTGCATTACCGGCACAGACCCGAAGAAAATCAAAGACCTCCCTAATTATTCAGGCGGCAGGCCGGAGGTGATTATGCAAAAAACCCATAGGTATCTTTTCGACCAGGCCATTACTACAACGGGTGCTAAAATTATAGAAGTGGATGGCCCTGATGAAATGGGAAAAGCTTTTAATTCCAACACAGTGATGGCCTTATTCTTTAATGCCGCGGAGAAATCCAGCATTACTCATGAACAATTTATTGCCTTATGTAAATCTCATAAAGTGCCCTGCTTTGTA
>CAXSIE010000429.1:2938-4929 GCA_964237295.1 uncultured Flavihumibacter sp.
ATGCTGCAGCCGATGTGCCGCCTGTAGAAAATCTTTATAAGTTTCAGAAACTGGGTTACGACCTGGTAACATTTTCAGGTGGCAAAATGATGCGCGGGCCACAGAGCACCGGCTTATTGTTCGGACGAAAAGATCTTATAGAAGCAGCCAGGCTTAACCATAGCCCGCATGAAGCGCCTATCGGAAGGCCAATGAAAGTGAACAAGGAAGAAATGTTCGGTATGTATGCTGCTTTGAAATCATACCTGGAAAGAGACCACAAAAAAGAATGGGAAGAATGGATGGCCCGTACCAAACGCATTGGCACCATTTTGGAAAAGGTTCCTACCGTTAAAACGGAAACAAAAGTTCCGGAAGGGCAGGCAAATATATTCCCCAGCCTTATGGTTCAGTGGGATCCCGCTAAAATAAAAACCACGCCTAAAGATGTAGTCACCGCTTTAAAGAACGGCACTCCGAGTATTGTTGCAAACAGTCGTGGAAGCTTTTTAAGCATCGGTGTTGTGTTGCTTCGTCCCGATCAGGTTGATGTGGTAGCAAAGCGGGTAAAAGAAATCCTGGATCAGGCAGTGTAAAAACGGGCAATTCCTGCTATTAAGAAAGGATTTTATCTCACCGCTATCAGCGCTTACTTGAAATCCTGTAACAGTTTTTTAACCACAGAGTAAAAGCCGAGGTAATACGGAGGTCCGCAGAGGAAGCTCCTCAGTGAATCTCTGTACTAACTCGGCTTTTACTCTGTGGTTAAAAAACTGTTAGAACGACTGATAGATAATACATGGATTAATGGTATTGTGTTCCGGTACGATTGCTACAGTAGACAGCCAAAAAAATTAAAATGAAAAATCATTGTATTTTATTTCTTACCCTGATATTAAATCTATGGCGGCTAAACGCGCAGACAATCTCTAAAGAGGAATTGATATTTCTAACGTCAGAATGGAAAGGTGAACGCTTTACTGATGGACGGCCCAAAATTCCGGATGCTCTTATCAACAGGGCAAAGAACATAGGTATTGAAGAAGCCTGGCAGATATTGGGAAACGAAGGTTACAATAACCAGTTCGAACGCAACTGGAAAATGGTTCACGACGATCTGCCTGTGGTTGGAAGGGCAGTGACAGCATCCTTTATGCCTACCAGACCCGACATTGAAAAGAATATTAAAGACCGTGGAAAAAAGCAGGGACGTATCGGCAATACCAATGCCTGGCCCATTGATGTACTTACTAAGGGCGATGTATATGTGGCGGATTGTTTTGGTAAGATAGAAGCAGGAACGCTTATCGGCGATAATCTCGGCAATTCCATCTTTGCCAAAACAGGCAATGGAGTTATATTCGATGGCGCGGCACGTGACCTTTCCGGACTTGCAGATATTAAAGGTTTTAACGCTTTTGTCCGCGATTTTGATCCTTCTTTTTTAAAAGAAGTGGTGTTGATGGGATTGAACACACCCATCCGCATCGGCAAGGCTATTGTGCTTCCCGGCGACCTGGTGATATCTGAGAAAGAAGGCGTTTTATTCATCCCGGCACATATGGCGGAGAAAGTTATTGCTACTGCAGAATTCATCGGGTTGAAAGACAAGTTTGGTCATGCTATGCTGAAGTCGGGCAAATATTCACCCGGCCAGATTGACAATGAATGGCCTGCCGCTATCAGGGAAGATTTTTTGAAATGGCTCGACGAGCATCCCGGTGAAATGAAAATGACAAGGGAGCAGCTCGATAATTTTATGAATAAGCGAACCTGGTAAACTGCCTGCGTAGTCGAAGGTGAACCACGGAGGCAGGGAAGCACGGAGGAACACAAAGGATTTAAAAGAACAATCTTTCCGGTCGCTGTGCCCTCCGTGCCGCAAGTGCCACCGTGGTTTTACAGTTCCGGACTATTCAGCAACTATAAATAATGTAATAACCAAACCTGCAATGATCAACAGGACTACCTACAAAAAAAAGTTTACTTACTTTCTTGCTGTTATAATACTT
>CAXSIE010000430.1:0-4925 GCA_964237295.1 uncultured Flavihumibacter sp.
TAAATATGATAATTTACTGTTGAGTCAATTTTTCAGAATTTTCTGCAAATTGAAGGGCGTCAATAAATTCACTGATCTCCCCATTCAAAACTGCATTTAAATTATACACGGTTAATCCGATCCTGTGATCTGTTACCCTTCCCTGCGGATAATTATAGGTTCTGATTTTAGCGCTTCTGTCACCGGTACTTACCAGGCTTTTACGATGCCTGGATATTTCTTCTTCCTGCTTACGCACCTGCTCTTCATATAATTTAGTTCTTAACATCGTCATAGCTTTTTCCCTGTTACCGAGCTGGCTGCGTTCTGTTTGGCAAATTACCACAAGGCCTGAAGGAATATGAGTAAGCATCACTTTTGTTTCCACCTTATTTACATTCTGGCCACCGGCACCTCCACTTCGGGAAGTCTCCATTTTTACATCACTCTCTCTTACTTCCACATCCACTTCTTCTGCTTCCGGCATCACTGCTACGGTAGATGCAGATGTATGTACCCGGCCACTGCCCTCGGTATCAGGCACACGCTGAACCCGGTGCACTCCGCTTTCAAATTTAAGCGTACCATAAACATCATCACCGGTTACTTCCACCTGTACTTCTTTGTATCCTCCTACAGTACCTTCACTTTCACTTAGTATAGCTGTCTTCCATCCTTTGGAAGTACAATAACGTAAATACATGTTAAGCAGGTCGCCTGAAAACAAGCTGGCTTCATCACCACCTGTACCTGCCCTGATTTCGAGGATGGCATTTTTCTCGTCCTGCGGATCCTTGGGTATCAGTAGTTTACGTATATCAGCTTCCAGTTTTTCCTTTCTTTCCTCGTACTCATCCGTTTCCATTTTTGCCAGTTCCCTGAGCTCTTCATCTTCACCCATCAGTGCTTCCCTGTTAAAATCCATATCGCCAAGCAATGTTTTATATTCCTCATAAGCCTTAACTATTTTTTCCAGGTTTTTATACTCTTTGCTCATTTGACCGAATTTGCGGTTGTCGCTTACAATCTGGGGATTAGCCAGTGCAACACCCATATCATCAAATCTGGCTTTAATAGCTTCTAATCTATCTAACATGTTTAATTGTATTTTTGAGTTATCCGCTATCAGGTTTCAGCTATAGGAATCAATGTATAAGAGCATGATATCCTGATATATTTTAGTTGAACTTATCACCAGGCATCAACTGATAGCCAGATAAACCGAGGCGCAAAATTAACTTATTCAATCATTAAATGGGCATAAGAAAATTCAAAGCAGATTATTTGTTCACCGGAAGGGAACTGTTGCAATCGGATAACGTATTGATAACGGATGATTATGGAGTTGTAACAGGCATTACAAAACCTGAGGAAGCCGGTGACGATGTTGAAATACTAAACGGAATAATTTTACCTGGTTTTATAAATACCCATTGCCATGCAGAACTAAGCCATATGAAAGGAAAAATTCCTCCGGGCACCGGTCTTATTGAATTCCTGACAAGAGTTATTAAGGAAAGAAATTTTCAGGCAGAGGATATAATGCACGCCATGCAATCGGCAGACGCAGAAATGTATGATTCGGGAATTGTAGCTGTGGGTGATATTTGCAATACAACTGATTCCATCCACCTCAAACAAAACAGTAACATCATCTGGCTTAATTTTCTTGAAGTGATTGGTTTCAATGAACAGGACGCGCAGGCAAGGATACATTATGCGTCCGGGATTCTTGATGAATTCAATAAAGAACTTCCATTGAAAAACCAATACGGGCCTTCATTTAACAATACATCTATTTCACCGCATGCCCCATACTCCGTTTCCAAGAACTTATTCAGGTTGATCAATGACGTATCAGCTGAGCAAATTGTTACCATCCATAACCAGGAGTGTGAAGCAGAGAATCAATTGTACCTGAACAAATCAGGACAACTGTTTGAATTGTATAAGGACCTTAACATAGATGCTGGTTCTTTCGAATGCAGCGGTAAAACCAGTTTACAAACCTTCCTGCCCTGGTTAAACAAAACAGCAGGTATCATACTCGTACATAATACCTATACGAGCGAAGAAGATTTGTTGTTTATAAATGAAAATAACCCTTCGGCCAATATATTTTTTTGCATCTGCATAAATGCCAACAGGTATATTCAATCAATCAATCCACCAATAAACATCTTCAGAAAACAACATTGTACTATAACTCTTGGCACAGACAGTTATGCCAGTAACAACCAATTGAATATTCTCGAAGAAATAAAAACGATTCACCATGAATTTCCGGATATTCCTTTATCTGAAATATTACAGTGGGCAACGTTCAACGGCGCAAAGGCTTTAGGAATGGATAGTAAGCTGGGAAGTTTTGACCCCGGAAAGCAACCGGGAGTAGTATTGATCAGCAACATTATCAATCAGCATATTTCAGACAGTACTACTTCAAAAAGATTACTTTGAATTCCTGACAGCCGATAGGTAATTTAACCGTTATGCCAGCAAGGCCTGAAGAATAGGTAATGTTTTCATGGTGCCAAAGTCTTCTATATGCAAGGCATAAAAACCCTGGTATGCTAATAACAAGGTTCTGCGAAATTCATGATTGAGTTTGATCTGGTCCAGTTCGTAAGGCTGCATTACTTTCAACAGTTGTGAAGTGATATAACTGTACCGGCCTTCCAAAAAATGAGGATGCAACGGGCGTTCCTTTACAAAATTTCCATCCTGCAGATCCAGGATATTATTTTGTTCTGAAAAATTATCACTGAGCCTGAATCCAAAAAACGAAGTAAGATGAAGGGCGAAAAACATTGAAAAGTTGGCTACTACACTATCCTCAGCTCTATCAAGGTAAAGGAACGCATCTTCAATAAAATAAAATAAAGATGCATTGGTTTCAGGCTGCTTGATAGTTTTCTGCAAGAGCTCTATCATAAATAAGGCAACGGAATTGCTTCTGACATCAGTAAGAATATTCTGATATAAATAGCTCCATTTAAACTCCCTTATCCGCTGCAGGTTTTTTAATTCATTATGGTATATAACGAGGTCGAGAATAGCGGAAGGTTGAAAAAGATTTGCCTTTCCCGGACCTCTCTTTGTATAGGTTCTTACCCCGTTTACCATATAAGATTGCAGGCCGAATAATTCGGTGTAAATGGTTACTACCAAACTGGTTTCACCATACTTAACACTTTTTAATACGATGCCTTTGGTTTTAAAGATCATAGGTACGTCTTACGCTGAAAATATAGACAACTTTATAGTAATTATCATTTGAATTATCTCCTTCGGTCAATGTCATTAAGTTAAGGAAAATGTGTAAGAAAGGGTTACAGTTATTAGTTATGAGGTATCGAATCTTAAAACCAAACTGTAACCCCATGTTTGATGTAAATATAAAAATCATTGAGGACCTGAAGAACTTTATTACAACAGTGTCGGGCAATAGGGAGATTCTCAATAAATTTTGTGCAAATGAGAAAGATTTCACCCGTTCACGCAAGTTGCCTTTCAAGAAGCTGACATTACTTATATTAAAGCTCTGTAAAAAGACATTAAGCATAGAATTAGAGAATTTCTTTGAAGAAATGGGTTGCTCTATGTCCTGTTCGGTGAGTGCTTTTATACAACAACGCATTAAACTGGAGCCTGTATTTTTTAATTTATGGAATATGATTTTGCAGAGGAGCTATTATTATCGTTATGGCGATGCAGTCAAACGATGGAAGGGGCACCGGGTTATTACTGTTGATGGTTCCTCGGTAGCCTTATAAACAATCCTGCATTGAACGGTCATTTTGGTGGCCAAAGCAACCGGCAAGCAAGTTTTGTACTGGCAAAGACTTTATACCATTATAATGTACTTAATGAACTTATAGTGTTGCCGCAAATAAAGCCTTATCGTTATGGAGAACTGACTAAGGCTTATGACGCTATTGAGCAAACACAAGATGATATGTTAATGATTTATGACAGAAACTTTTGCAATTATAAAATGGCAGCCCTTCACCTATGGCAGGAAAGGGAAAAAAAGTTTGTTATAGGAGCCAAGGAAACTCAAAACATGATAGCGGCATTTATTAAAAATGGCCAGGCCTCGTGTGTTACCTATATAAAGCCAACACCTTCAGCGATAGAGAGCTTGAAAAAAAATGGCTTTGTAGCCGGTCCGAACACATTGCTTAAAGTGAGACTGGTGCGTGTTGAATTGCCTCAATCAACAGAGGTGATGATTACCAACCTTTGGCAAGAGGAAGGCCATCCCACTGAGCAGTTTAAAGACTTATACTTTATGCGCTGGGGAATTGAAACTAACATTTCAATACAAAAAAACATTTTGCAGTTGGAATCTTTCAGTGGCCTTACAGTTGTTTCCGTCTTACAGGATTTTTATGCAACCGTAATGATGACCAACCTTTTCTCTATCCTCATAAAAGATACACAACAAACAATAGAAAAGACCACCCAACAGCAAAGTACCCAAAGAAAGTCAACAAAAATAAATCCTTTGGCAGACTAAAAGTTAACCTTGTCTCTCTTTTATCAATAACGACACACAAGCAATATTGAAAAAATTACATGATCACTTTGTGTATCTGTTGCTATAATCATTACACCACTTCGGGGTTTCCACCTCACAACTATTTCTCCGTCAGGTACTTCCAGTAACGCTTAGGCATATGCTGAATGTGTAATTTCATGTTTTTGCGGGCGGCAATGTTTACGCTTCCGAAATACGTCTTCCACAATTGCTGGTATAATTTTTCTTCCTCATCATAAATACCGCTGATATCTTTACCTGAGTTGGTATCCTCTTCAAAGTTTACCTGGATAGAATCTACCTTCTGAAGATCATAATAAATGCCGTACCTGCGGCGTGCGTCATAGATCATCCATCGCTGGTCTGCATAGCGGGTTTTAAAATGATTTTGTATTAAGGGAAG
>CAXSIE010000431.1:0-4398 GCA_964237295.1 uncultured Flavihumibacter sp.
TCTTACACCATTATTCTGCCAACCTTTCCTTATTCTAATCCAGTATTCACGTTAAGTTAAGCAGTTCTTTTTAATTACAAGCACCAAGTGAAAAGTAAGCCTGGCTGTACATCCCCTCCTTCGGAGGGGACATTACGTCCGAAGGACATAATGGGGGTGGGTTACCGGGCAACATGTTACCGAATGGTAGTAGTTGTGCTTGTCGGTTAGCGTTTTGGATGGTAGTTACTGAATAGTTACAGTCAACCCACCCCCGTTTGGCCTTCGGCTCAAACGCCCCTCCCCGGAGGGGATTTACCGCCAGTCTTACTTTTTAATAAGTGCTTTCTGTTTAATCTTACCTTAATGACATTGCCTGAAGGGGAATATATAGCGTCTTACACAGAAAGAATTATGTCACCCCTTCGGGGTTCTGTTCAACCAAAATTACATTGCTATAATCATGTCACCCCTCCGGGGTTTTTATTATTGAAATAGAAATCCCGGCACCGCGTTATCTTATGCCTCCCTATGTCTATACACATACCCCATACCCCACACCTCATACCCAACTCACTCCTTCCTCAGCTCTCTCGTGCTTCCATCACTTCCACCTAAAATAACAACATCAGCCATACCTAGGAACAAACCATTTTCTACTACACCCGGAATAGCATTAATTTGCTGATGAAGCGTTTCCGGTTTTTCGATGGTCTTGAAAGAGCAATCAATGATAAAGTTTCCATTGTCTGATACAAAAGGAGCATCGCCTTTTAGCCGCATTTTTGTAGCACATCCAAGTTTCTGCAAATGGCGTGTGGTCATTTCCCAGCCGAACTTCACAACTTCAACAGGTAAAGCAAACGCTCCTAACACCGGAACGTACTTACTGTGATCAGCGATAATAATGTAGCGTTTAGTTGCGGCGGCCACGATCTTTTCTCTCAACAATGCGCCGCCGCCACCTTTGATCAGATCAAGCGACTTACTTACTTCATCTGCACCATCTATAGTGATATCAATATGATCAATAGCTGCAAATGACACGATGTTAATGCCCAGACCGAGGGCCAGCGCTTCTGATGGTGTTGAAGTAGCGATCGCTTTTATTTCCATGCCTGATGATACTTTTGCAGCAATAGCCTGAATGGCCCAATAAGCTGTAGAGCCGGTTCCTAAGCCAACGGTCATGCCGGTCTTAATATATTCAGCAGCCTTTTCTCCAGCCGACTTTTTAGGATTGATTGATTGCCCTTCCATACAGCTTACTTTTATTGTCAAAGAAAGTAAAGTAAAAGTGTTTTTGGAATTTTAATTTAGATTGTCTTTAAGCACCGTTAACCACGGAAAGAAAGCCAGAGGATCTGGCTTTCTTTCCGTGGTTAAAAATTCTCTCTAAATACCTTAATTTTAAAAACTAATATTATATCATGAAATATGCGCCTGTTAAGAACTTTATAAATGGCCAGTTTAAAGATGCGGATACTTCCAGGCATCTGGATGTTATTTCCCCGGTGGACGGAACATTTTTGTCTACTGTTCCAATGTCTTCACATAATGATCTGAACGAAGCTGTAGTGTGTTCGAAGAAGGCCTTTAAAACATGGTCGAAAGTGCCTATAAAAGAAAGGGTTCAGGTGATATTCAGATACAGGCACCTGCTGGAAAAAAATTTACAGGAACTGGCAGCACTCGTAATGGAAGAAAATGGCAAAACATTGAGTGAAGGAGTGGCGGAAATAGAAAAATGTATTGAGCTTACGGAATTTGCCTGTTCACTTCCGCAGCTTGTTCAGGGAGAATTGCTGGAAGTGAGCAGGGGAGTGGAATGCCGCACGGAACATGTGCCGCTCGGAATAGTAGCCTCTATTGTTCCTTTTAATTTTCCAAGTATGGTTCCTAACTGGACCATTCCCAATGCGCTCACACTGGGCAATTGCATGATTCTGAAACCTTCTGAAAAAGTGCCGCTGAGTGCCGGACGCCTGGCTGAATTATTACAAGAAGCCGGCCTCCCGAACGGCGTCTTCAATGTGGTACATGGTGACCACGAGATGGTGGAAGCCATCTGTGACCATCCGGATATTGAAGCGGTATCTTTTGTGGGTTCCACTAAAGTGGCTAAAATTGTTTACCAGCGGTCTACCTTCAATTACAAACGCTGCCTCGCACTGGGAGGCGCTAAAAATCACCTGATGGTATTGCCGGATGCTATCCCGGGAATGACTGCGCAAAACGTGATCGCTTCCATGGCTGGTTGCGCCGGACAAAGGTGTATGGCAGCTTCAGCAATGGTAGGCGTTGGCAATGTAGATGCCATCATAGAAAAAATTTGTGATGAAGCCAGGAAGATCATCCCGGGAATCAACCTGGGCGCCGTTATCAGCAAAGCATCAAAAGAAAGGATCGAAAAATATATTACGGAAGCGGAACATCAGGGAGCGAGTATTTTAGTGGATGGAAGAAACGCTGTGGTGGCAGGAAAGGAAGAGGGCATGTATGTAGGACCTACAGTAATAGATCATGTGAGGCCCGGGATGGCGATTGCGCAGGAAGAAGTGTTCGGTCCGGTGATCAGCATCATGCGTACTAACACTGTGGATGAAGCGCTGGAAATAGAGAATGCCTCCCCTTATGGCAATGCCGCATCTGTTTTCACGCAAAACGGTGGTATGGCCCGTTATATCATAGAAAGAGCCAGTGCGGGCATGATCGGAGTAAACGTTGGTGTGCCTGTTCCAAGAGAGCCCTTCTCATTTGGCGGCTGGAATGAAAGTAAATTCGGCGTTGGCGATATCACCGGCAAAAGCTCTATAGAATTCTGGACAAAACTAAAAAAATCAACCGTCAAGTGGAACCCGGAATCGGGCGTGAACTGGATGAGTTGAAAGGAATCTTGTATACACGGAGACAGGGAGGCTGGGTATTATAAGCAATTTTTCTCAATAACTCCGTGTCTCACCCTGCCTCCCCGTCTCAATGGTTCATCAATTAAAAATAAAACCGGTATCATGGAGGAAATAAACATTGCATCTGAAACAGACGAAATAGTACAGGATAGTCTCGACTACACCCTCTTTTCCTGGAGCAAACAAAAAGGCCTGGCCCCCATTGCCGTTAAGTATGCAAAAGGTGTTTACTTATACGATTACGATGGTAAGCGTTACATTGATTTTTCTTCCGGCCTTATGAATGTAAACATCGGCCACGGAGACCAGCGTGTAACCGAGGCTGTTATGAAACAAATGCAGGAAGTAACGTACGTTACACCCGGTTGCGTAACCAGAGCGAGAGGTGAACTGGGAAAAAAACTGGCTTCCATCACACCGCCCGGACTGACTAAAACTTTATTCACCGTTTGCGGAGCCTCTGCAATAGAGAACGCAATTAAACTGGCCCGGCTGTATACCGGCAGGCATAAAATAATCGCCCGTTATCGTGCTTTTCACGGAGCTTCCTACGCAGCCATGACCGCTGGCGGAGACCCGAGAAAATTACAATCAGATTCCCAGCAGGTACCTAATGTAATACATGTGGAAGATCCCTTTTGCTACCGCTGTCCCTGGGGCAAAGCTCCCGACTGGTGCCAGCGCGAATGTGTCAGTCATATTGAAAGGGTGGTTGAATTTGAAGGTCCGTCGAATATAGCCGCCATCATAATGGAGGGCGAAAGCGGAACATCGGGCTGCATAAAATATCCGCCGGATTATTTGCAGAAGGTCAGGGCAATTTGCGATAAATACGGTATTTTGCTGATAGCAGACGAGGTAATGAGTGGTTTTGGCAGAACAGGCCGTTGGTTCGGAGTGGATTATCATGGCGTAATTCCTGATATGATTGCCACGGCAAAAGGAATTACCGCCGGGTATGTTCCACTGGGTGCTTTGATAGTATCGGATGCTATTGCGGCGCATTACAATGACAGGCCCCTGATGCTTGGATTAACCTATTCAGCCCATCCGGTTTCCTGTTCAGCGGGATTAGAAGTACTTAAAATATACGAAGAAGACCACCTGATTGACAATGCCGCCGCCATGGGAAAGTATATAGATACGCAGATGGAAGTTATGAAGGATCGGCATCCATGCATTGGCGATTTCAGGAACACCGGGTTGCTCGGCTGCATTGAACTGGTGAAGAACCGTACCACCAAAGAACCTATGGCTCCTTTTAATGCCAAACCTGAAGACATGGATATTATGAACAAAGTGGCAGCCCGTATAAAAGAGCTGGGCATGTATACTTTTGTAAGATGGAATTATATATTTATTGCTCCGCCATTATGCATAAATAAAGAACAGATAGAGGAAGGCCTGGCTATCATCAGCGATGCACTTTCTATTGCTGATGGGTATGTTTATTAATCATTTGCCTGTAATTAGCGGCTCAAAAATCAAATAGTAAACCCCGATAGGGGTG
>CAXSIE010000431.1:4408-4897 GCA_964237295.1 uncultured Flavihumibacter sp.
ACACGATTATAGAAAGATAAAATTTAGAACGCGAACCCTGAAAGGGTGACATTATTGATAGCTTATGTGGCTCTGTGTCACCCATTCAGGGTTTTGTTAAAACAATACAATTAATGCTATAATCATAACACCCATTCAGGGTTAGGCAATTCAACGTTTTATAGTAGGTTCAATTTTATCGGGCTGTTTATTTTAGTTTAAGTCATATAATACCTTTTAAGTCATAAAATATTTGCATGAACGAATTGGAAAATCCGGATACGAACATACAATCTTCTTCACTTTACAGCGAAGACCTGGCACCTATCCCTCAAAGCAAACGTACCTGGAACACCTGGAACTACGCAGCTTTGTGGATCAGCATGAGCTTATGCATTCCAACCTACATGCTGGCAAGTTCGCTTATTGAAGGCGGAATGAACTGGTGGCAATCTATACTTACCATATTTTTAGGCAATACCATCGTGCTTATCCCAATGATACTTAACG
>CAXSIE010000432.1:0-3013 GCA_964237295.1 uncultured Flavihumibacter sp.
TTGACCGGCCGATGGTGAAACTGGAACACCTGGCAATAGACGGTGTGGAAGTAAAAGCTGCCTATATTGAAAAAAAAGACAGGAAGGGCATAGTAACCGATAGTTATTATTTGTATGCCATCGAAGCGCCTGTTTCCCATAGATATATCATTACTGCAACATTAAAAGATCTTAAATATAACAGGGAGCAGGATGTTAGCCAGAAATTCATTTACAAGCAAAAGTAAATAATACTGCACTGCGGTAGTGATAGAAGTTGATTACTCAGTTTCCATAAGCCGCGCATGTATATTTAAAAATAGCACAAACGTTTGCGTATGGGCATCAAACTTTTATGCAGCATTGCAGTTGATCAGAAATGCTATTTTTGTCGAAATAAATTTACATTTAGTTCCGAGTATCTATTAACTTAACTGCTAAACATGAAAGTACCCAGACAGCTTTTTAAACGAATCTTTTTCTGCCTCTTAATAGTACTGCCGGCATTTGCAGGCGCACAAAAAATAATAACCGGATCTATCAAAGATGGCAAAGGCAGTCCATTAACCGGGGCTACAATTTCAGAAAAAAACAATAGCGGAAATTCAACCGTCACGGATGAAAATGGAAGATTCAAATTGTCACTAAAGAAAAATGCCGCCTCAGTTATAATAACTTCCGTTGGTTTTAAAGAAAAGGAAATAACAACCGGTAACGCCGGCGAACTATCTGTTGTGCTGGAGCAGGAAGCCAGCCAGCTCAATGAAGTAGTGGTTGTAGGATATGGTACACAGAAAAAGGTAGATGTAATCGGCGCCATTTCACAGATTGATGCAAAAGACGTCAACAACAGGGCGGTTACCCAAACATCACAGGCTTTAACCGGACAGATGCCGGGGATAACGGTTATACAAAATTCAGGAAGGCCGGGTGCAAGTCCTGGTAATATAGAAATCAGGGGCGTTGGTTCTTTTGGTGCCGGTGCTACGCCGTTGATATTGATCGATGGTATTCCGGGCAATATAGACTTTATTGATCCCAATGACATTGCCAGTATATCCGTATTGAAAGATGCCGCCTCGGCGGCTATTTATGGTTCCAGGGCGGCAGACGGGGTGGTGCTGGTAACTACAAAATTTGGCCAGGGTGGAGCCGAGGGCAAAGTAAAAGTTGGTTATAACGGTTATGTGGGTACGCAAAGGGCAACACAGTATCCTACATTCGTAAATTCATGGCAATTTGCTTCGGCGCTCAATGAAGCAATTCCTAATACTTATTCGCAAGCCGATATAGATAGTTTCAGGTTAGGCAAAAGCCCTTACAGTTATCCCAATACAAACTGGATAGATTTGATTTACAAGAAAGGGACTTTTCAAACCGGCAATAATGTATCCGTTTCAAACAGAACAAAAAATACACAGTATTTATTATCACTCGGATATCTTTATCAAAATGGCATAATAGCCAATAATGATTTCAGGCGTTACAATGCACGCCTGAACATGGTGAACAACTTAGCATCCAATGTAAAATTAACCACCAATTTTTCCGGTATTCAGAATTCAACCCGTGAACCGGATGCCGTTCAGGGCATCATACAAAATTCAGTAAGAACACCGGCTATTTACGCGCCAATAAATAGTGATGGCTCATTTGGCGGAGGAATGACCGGACAGGGCACACCTTACTCTTCCACCATAAGGAAAAGCTATAATAACATTATAGACAATAACTTTTTAATAAACCTGAAATTAGACTGGGAAATTGTAAAGGGATTGACTGCTTCCGGCATTGCAGGATATACCAACAGGAATATAACAGGTAGGGATTTTGTTGGCTTACAGGTACTCAATCCCGCATTAACACTTGGTCCCGCTACCCTAACGTTATCAAATGAACAGGTTTCCTACAAGACATTGCAGGAGTTGTTGGAATACAGGAAGACGTTTAAGCGGCATACTTTTGACTTACTGGCAGGGCATACTTATGAATACAGCCTCGACAGGTTAGCTGGCGCTTACAGGAATAATTTTCCCTCTAATGATGTCAGTGAATTGAGTGCAGGGGATGCCAGCTCTCAAACCAATTCGGGCAGCGCTTCGGAATGGGCGCTGGATTCTTATTTCGGACGCTTTCAATATAATTTTGCCAGTAAGTATTTAGCGGAGGTAACAGTACGCCGGGATGGCTCATCGCGTTTTCCGCCGTCTTTAAGATATGCAACTTTTCCCGGCTTTGCAATCGGCTATCGCATCTCCCAGGAACCGTTCTTTGAAAACAATGTACCCTGGATGAATGAGCTGAAATTAAGAGCGTCCTATGGAACGTTGGGTAACCAGAACATAGGCAATTATGCATGGCAAAGTGTTTTTGTAACAGGAAGTAATTATGTTATAGGCAATGTTATCAATACCGGGGCAGCAGTAAACACGCTGGTGGATTCAACGATACACTGGGAATCTACCCGTACCAAAGATATTGGTATAGAAGGTTCCGCTTTCAACAGGAAACTTAGTTTCAGTGCGGCTTATTTTGACAGGTACACTTACAATATCCTGGTTAGTCCGGGCGGCAGTGTTTCTAATGTGCTTGGCTTTACAGTAGGTGTTTCCAATTCAGGAAAATTAAGCAACAAGGGCTGGGAGTTTTCCCTGGGCTATAAAGACAACATCGGAAAATTGTCTTACAGTGTAAACGGCAACTTCAGCATCATCAATAATAAAGTGCTTGATCTGGGCGTGGGAAATATCGCGCAGCCCAATGGACTGATAGGCAACGGAAGCACCTACTTTATTGGTTATCCGCTACAAATTTATTATGGCTATAAAACAGATGGATTGTTTATCGATACCGCCAGTATTAAAAGCTATGCCGTTCAAACAGCCATTAATCCAAAAGTGCAGGCAGGTGACATTCGTTATAAAGACATAAGCGGGCCCAATGGTAAACCCGATGGAAAAGTTGACGCGACATATGATAGAACTGTTCTAGGATCCAATATTCCGAAATACACCTACGCGCTAAACTTCAACGC
>CAXSIE010000432.1:3023-4883 GCA_964237295.1 uncultured Flavihumibacter sp.
AGCTTATAAAGGATTTGATATAGGCGTGTTCCTGCAGGGCGTATATAAAGTAAGCGGATATCTGGATACCTATGCCGGATGGGCATTTTATCAGAATGGAAATATCCAGCAATGGCAATATAACAATCGCTGGTCACCTTCCAACCCTGACAGGAATGCAAAATATCCACGACTGGAAGCCATCTCGAACCAGGGTACCGGCAATACTTTAACATCCGATTTCTGGATGATTAATGCCAGCTATCTCAGGATTAAAAATATTCAACTGGGATACACTTTTAATAAAGAACTATTAAAGCAAGTAAAAATACAATCCTTAAGAATATATGCATCTGCAGAAAACCTTGCCACGTTCAGCAAGTATCCGCAGGGTTGGGATCCCGAAGTCAACGGAGGCTCAACCAATGCGGGAGGTAATGTTGGAGGAGGAAATTATTACCCCATTCTTGCAAATTATACGCTGGGCGTAAATGTGAATTTTTAATAAAATAATAAAAGATAACCTTCATGCAATATAATCTTAAAAATATCGGCCGGTTGTGTATTGCAATATTGCTGGTGACTCAAATTTCCTGCAAGAAAGATTTAAACCTGAGTCCGCTCAGTCAGCTTGCCAGTAATGATTTCTGGACAACGCCAAGTAATGTCAACCTCGCACTGACAGCATTGTACCGCGGCAATATTCAATACTTAAGTACAGATGCGGAATATGCCCCTACTGACTGGTGGTCGTATGCAGGATTGACATTTTTAGAATTTGCTACCGATAATGCATATGACCGAAGAGGAGATAACTCCGTTTATAACCAGCTCACCAATGGCGCATTAACTTCAGGCAATGCAAACCTGGGATATTACTGGAACTTCAGTTATGCCAGAATTGGAAAGTGTAATTATTTCCTGGAAAATATTGGCAAGGCTGAACTTTCTACCGCAGTAAAAAACAGGATGATTGCGGAAGCAAGGTTTATCAGGGCGACCCAGTATTTCTACCTGGTTTCTTACTTTGGTACTGTTCCGCTGGTTACACATACATTAACGCTTGATTCAGCAAATACCATTGCCAAAGCCGCGGTGCAGGACATAGAAAATTTTGCTGAATCAGAATTTATAGTCGCTGCACCGAACCTGCCGACAATGGCAAATTTACCAGGGTCTGAACAGGGCCGCGCTCCCCGACAAGCCGATCTGGCTTTCCTGGGAAGGTTATACCTAACGGAACAGAACTGGCAGAAAGCGGCTGAAACGTACAAACAGATTATTGACTATAATGAAAATATTATAGACCCTAATTATTTAAGCCTTTTTGACGGCTCCAATGAAAACAGCAAAGAGTTGATCTTTCAGACGCAGTATTTGGCCAATATTGCATCAAACGGAATGGATTTGCATATGAACCCAAGAATGTGCGGCGGATTTTCTCTTTTCTGTCCATTGGGAAACATGGGTGAATCTTATGATTTTAAAAATGGCAGCACTTTCTCTTTTAGCAGCCCGCTGTATAACCCCAATGATGTTGGCGCAAACCGTGATCCCAGGTTTGGCTATAATATCATGTACAATGGCAGCACATTTAAAGGACTGACCTATTCAAGCCACCCGGATAGTACAAAGGCGTTGGATCAAACAACAACCAGCCTGCAGGCTACGCGTACCGGTTACTGTATTAGAAAGTATCAGTCTGAGAGTGTATCCAATACAGCGCTCGCTAATTCGGGAATCAACCTGCCGATTATCCGCTATGCGGAAGTGCTGCTCAGTTACCTGGAAGCACAGATACAGTTGGGAAATGTAAGCCAGTCTCTGTTAGATGCTACCATTAATAAAGTAAGAGGCCGTACCAGTGTAAACATGCCACCG
>CAXSIE010000433.1:0-3900 GCA_964237295.1 uncultured Flavihumibacter sp.
ACCTTTTTTTAATCAGTAACGTTTCGGAATAAACTGTCGTAGCTTTTCCTTTATTTAAAATACCTGTAATTTTTATTTGTTTATCAAGAAGCTGCCATTTCCAGTGAAATATATTTTCGGCTCTTGCAATTGTTTGACTTAATAAAAAAGTAATGCCGATAGTAAAATTTTTCATTGAGAAGAGCATGGCTATGCAAGTGACTGTTGCCGGTTAAATTATAATGCTGAAGATAACCACTAAAAGTTACATTATTGTTAAGCGTTAGAACCGGCTTACTCGGTATATGAGTGATCAGAGCAAAATAGTTTGCGCTTACTATCCACCGACAGGAAGCGTTTTTACGAGGGAGTTCTTGTCATTTCAGGAATACGCTTCATTAAGTAAGCTGCCTATAATTCGAATTGCGCTGTAAATTTGCACTCTTATACAAATAAATATGAAAAAAGTACTGATAACAGGAGCAAACAAAAGCATCGGCTTTGAAGCAGCCAGGCAATTATTACAGCAAGGGTATTATGTGTACCTGGGCTGCAGGGATATAATAAAAGGTCAGCAGGCGGTTAGCCAGCTACAATCAGAGGGTTTAAACCAGGTAGAGCCTATAGAGATTGATGTAGATCAAATAGAATCAATAAAGGCCGCCCGCGAAGTGCTTGGCCGGAAAACTGAAGTGCTGGACGTATTGATTAATAACGCGGGTATCAGCGGTAGTATGCCGCAGACGCCATTAGAAACGGATATCAGCGTCTTCAAGCAGGTATTCGAAACCAATTTTTTTGGCGTAATAGAAGTAACACAGGCTTTTATAGACCTGCTGAAGCAATCGCCGGAACCAAGAATCGTTAACGTTACCTCGGGCCTGGGTTCGCTTACACTGCATAATGATCCCTCATGGAAGTATTATAACGTTAAGGCAGCCTGTTATGTTCCATCAAAAGCTGCCCTCAATGCTTATACCATTGTACTTGCCCATAATTTACGCGATTCATTATTTAAAATAAATGCTGTTGACCCAGGCTATACCGCTACAGATTTTAATAATCATAGTGGACCTGGAACCGTGCCAGATGCCGCTGCCAAAGTAGTAAAAGCAGCCATGTTAGGTTCAGACGGTCCGACAGGTCAGTTCTTTAGTGATGATAATGCGCCGGAAACAGGGATCAGTCCATGGTAATAGTGGTATAATGTTGAAGAGAGTTTTTAACGCAAAGAACAGCCGGAGGAAGAAACGCGGATGGCACAGAGGGATTCCTCAGTGCCATCTGCGTTAAAAAAAATGGTTTAACTGCAAAAAGACCTTGCATCACATTAAGTTTAACCTGACAAATGAAGTGGCTGCTAGTGTTATGGGCCGTTTCTTATTTACTTTGAAGTTTTTCAAATTTCTTCCTTGTATCAGCATTCTCTTTAATTGACAAAGCCTTTTCAAAATTGCTCATGGCATTATATTTATCACCAATAGCTTCATAATAATCACCCATGGAATCATACACATTGTAACTTTCAGGATAATTGTCAATATTATATTTAAAAAATCGTTCTGCTTTTTTTAATTGTTTACTACCTAAGGCCTCGTAACCATACTGTTTATCAGGTTTTCAGAAGGCCTTACTTTGTATCTCATTTGTTTTGAGACATTAGAAAAATGCTTTTCGTATTTATCGGCCAAAACTCCTGTTGTATCGGTAAAGTCCTTAAAGGAGAGTTTCAAAGGATAAAAATCAAATAGAAAGTGCAAAGCATCATATTCTGTAATAAGCGGAACAGAACTATGTGAGTCATCATTATAATATTTGCCTTGATATTTTAAACCATTTTGTTTATTGTTTTCGAAATAATCTCTTAGTTCTAATATAGCGCGAATATGCCTGGTTTCGCCTGAAGTATCTTTTGTTACTTCATTTATGTTCATACCATCTTCCATAGTATTGGCAATTCCAAGGAATAGGGAACGATTCTGGAATTTTTTTGTCGCTAATGCTTTTTTGGTTTCTTTTAATAAGGCTTGCTTATCCCACCACATACTTGGATCAATGCAGATGTATGAGTTGAACAAGGTAGTATGATATACAAAAGTTTGCATGGCTAACAGGCCGCCAAAAGAATGTCCGATCAGCATTTTGTAAGGCGCAGTCGGGTAATGACTATCAATATAGGGCATTAATTCTTTCTCAATAAAGGAGATGAATTTTTCTCCGCCACCTGAAGTTTTTGAAAAAGCACTATCCAAATAAAGTGGGTCAACCCCTACATGTGTTGGTGTTAAATCTCTTGTTCTGTCTGTATTGGGAATACCTACCACAATCATTTCAGGACAAATCGTATTACCATTAACTGTGCTTAATTGTTGAATCATACCTGCCACCGAGAAAAAATGTGCATCACCGTCTAACAGGTAAACAACAGGATACCGTTGTTTGGCATAAATATCCATAATCCCGTTACTGGGCACATACATCCAAATCTTTCTTTTTTCATTCAATATCGTTGATTGAATGCTGTCAATCGTACCTATGACAATTTTGTTATCTGTCTGAGCCTTACTATCAAAGAATAAAGCAAAAAATGAAATTGAAAAAACAAAAAGTTTCATAACATTAATGGGTTGTCAATTGTGAATAACGTTTCTACAATTTTGTCTTTTAGTTGTAAGTCCATCCTTTATAGTTAGTTCAAAGATATTGATTTTTAGAGGGCGGTATCAGCTAAAAACTTCTTTGTGTTGATGAGTTGTTTTCATTGGTTAAGATGAATGAGACTCAAAAGCATACTGAAGAATTGTTCTGGTAACCAGGCATATCCCGTATTTATATGAACCAGATCAGAGTCAATTTATTACTTTACAAAAAGCTTTGTTTCATTGAAGTTTTGTGCAAGAACATTTACATAATAGCTGCCTTTGGCAAGCCGGTTAACAACAATAGTATATACAGCGCTTCCTTCAATACCTGATCTTACTTCACTCAGCAGCAAATGCCCGTTAAGGTCTCTTACCTGTATGGTTAGTTGCTGTGGAGCAGGGAGTTGAACGCGTAACTGCAAATTGTTTCTTACCGGGTTCTCAATAATGGCAAAGGTTGTTTTATAAGTTCCTATTGCTATTTTAATAATACCGGAATAGGTTGCCCTTCCATCAGCGTCAAGTTGTTTTAGCCGGTAAAAACTTGTTCCCGGTAAAGGGTTCATGTCGGGAAAAGAATAGGAATGTTCTGAAGATGAGGTGCCCATCGCCGTTACAAGTCCTATACCATCGTACACAGTACCGTTAGATGAACGTTCAACGATGAAATACCTGCTGTTTTGTTCCTGCACGGTGATCCACTCTAGCGCTACGCTTTGTTGTTGAACCCTCGCTGTAAACCTGCTTAATTAAGATAATCTGATGCATTGGAAGAATAACCATTGCCTCCGAACATCCATAGGCTTCCTGAATTATCTCCCCACAAAATGCTTCCATCTCTTGCTCCCGGTTTGTTGCCCGGATCGGCACTACCCCGTGTACCATAAATACCTGATTGATCAAATATTTTATCGCCGCCTATCCATGCCCACTGCCCTGATAAAAAATCATATTTCCAAAGATCATTTGTTTTGTAGAAAATAGTGCTGCCAATCTGAATGGTTCCGCCAAAAATCCAGCAGTTACCTGCACTGTCTGTCCAGCTTCCTGCTCCAAAGCCGGATCTTGTGCCGGGCGTATTGTTTGGACCAGCGATTCCCTTCACCCCATAAACCGGCAGTTGGTTAACGCTTTTCTTTCCGTTCATCCAGGTCCATTGCGCGGATGAAACATTGAATTTCCATAGTTCGGCAAAGCTGCCGCCACCCAGAAGCCAACAATCACCTGCTTTGTCTGTCCAGGTAAGTGCAATTGCAGAAGAAGATTGAACCACTGCTTT
>CAXSIE010000433.1:3910-4861 GCA_964237295.1 uncultured Flavihumibacter sp.
CAGTAGGAGCCTGTGAATAGGATGCTGAAGGGCCCGACCCTCCAAAAAGCCATAAGTCACCAGACAGGTCAATCCAACCGATGGCGTTTTGCCTTGCGCCGGGTTTGTTGAGAGTAGCCGGTACCCCTTTGGTACCATATATCCCGGTTTGATTGTAAGCGCTGGAACCGCTGATCAACGTCCACAGACCTGATGATGGAGTATATCTCCATAAGTCGCCTTTTACACCGTAGGCTTGGCCTCCAAACATCCACAGGTTACCGGCCGTGTCCCGCTATGTAACGGCAGAGGATCTGATTCCCGGCGTATTAGACGGAGAAGAGACGCCTTGCATGCCATATGATTCCGGCAGGTCAGGGTCCCCGCTCATCCAGGTCCATTGACTGGTTGAAGGACTGTATTTCCACATAGCGGTACTGAATTCGCCGAAGTACCAAAGGCTGCCGTCGGGATCGGTCCACTTAGGAGAGAACCCGCGGCTGGTACCGGGCGTTATGCTATCTGAAGAAAGGCCTTTTGTGCCAAATACAGGTACAATATAAGTTTCTTTTTCACCGGCTATCCATGCCCATTGGTTCGTTTGCGGATCATACTTCCATAGATCATCTGAATTGGAAGGTTCGGAGCTGCGGAAGAAGTTTTTTCCGCCCATCAGCCAGAATTTGCCTGAAGCGTCGGTCCAGCTAACACCATCTTTCCTGCCTCCGGGATTATTGTAAGGGTTCGCTACTCTCTTTATGCCATATACACCCGGCAGGTTGGCAGTATTGTCGCCACTTACCCAGGTCCATTGTCCGGACGAAATATCGTATTTCCAAAACTCATTCCGGTAAGTAGAAGCATCCCTTCCGGTGGAGTTGCCACCATATAGCCAAAGATTGCCTGAATTGTCTGAAAAAGTAACACCCGCGCTCCGGCCGCCGGGCTTATAATACCAGTGTTCTTCGTGAT
>CAXSIE010000434.1:0-4859 GCA_964237295.1 uncultured Flavihumibacter sp.
ACATTTCCACCAAAACCCTCGAAAGAGAATTAAATGCCTGCGGCCAGCAATCATTGATATATGCAGTTAATTATAATAACCTGGAACTTGATTACCTCACGGATTTTATCATCACCAATCATCATCAATTCACCAGGAAAATACTATCATGCATTACCAGTGAATTAAAAAAACATTCAAAACATATTTATCAGAACTACGCTTCTCTGCTTCCACTTGTTGAAGCTTTTAATCAGTTGAATGTTACCATGAATGTTATTATACAACAGGAAGAACAAGTATTGTTCCCTTACATCCGGTTCCTGGTACAGGTAACAAGGGGAAAAATCGCTGCCAATATTTTACCTTCCGGGTCAGTGCAAGACCATATCAGCAAAATTGAAGCGGAACATCAGAAAATCGGTGAACAGATACATTATATCTGCAATTTTACCAATGATTATACCAAGCCACTTATTGAAGATGCTTTTTATTCAAATACATTACAATGGCTTCAGGAATTTGATAACGACCTTCATCAACATATTCATATTGAAACCAATATATTATTCCGCAAAGCATTAATGCTGGAACAGGCATATCTCGCAAATGCCAGAACCTGCGACAATAACCTTACAGTAAATAATTCTGTAAATGATCATCTTTCTTCGTTGCTCTGATTTTTATCAACAAAACCCGGTACACAAAGCATTGTACTACCCTGGTAATACTTTGGGCTCCTGGGTCTTTGCAGCATCTTATTCGGTTCTTAAACTGTTCACCGGGTTGGCAGCGGCTGCACGGATGGTTTGAAAGCTTAAGGTTATCAAAGCAATTACAATCATTAATAAGCCGCTTAAAACAAACAACCACCAGCTTATGGTTGTCCGGTAAGCAAAATCCTGAAGCCAATTATAAGCAATCCACCATGCAAGTGGAGTTGCCATTAGAAAAGCAATCAGAATCAGTTTGATAAAATCTTTTGACAGGAGCTGAACAATTCCGGATATACTTGCGCCCAGCACTTTGCGCACGCCAATTTCTTTTCTTCTATTGTTTGTTGTATAAATTACCAACCCCAGCAATCCCATGCAACTGATAAAAACAGCCAGTCCGGTTCCCCATTCCAACATGCTGGCAATATCCTGTTCAGCTTTATAAAATTTTGCAATGCTTTCATCAAAAAAACTATATTTAAAATCACTTTCAGGATATAAATTTTTATACTTTTTTTGAATGTTGTTTATAGTAGTACTCCATAAAACTGCTCCTGCATCCTGCGGTTTTAAAGATACATGGAAAGTATAACTATTATTAGCATTGGCATCGAATATCAACGGTTTAATCGTTGAATGTAAAGACTGCTGGTGAAAATCTGCCATCACACCAACAACCGGCTTTCCACTGATATATTTATTCAATACATCACGAGGTTTTTGAAATCCTAAGATGTGCAGGTAAGTCTCATTTATCAGGTATTCTTTTGTGGTATCACCAGGCAGAATATTTCTGCCCGCCAATAATTTAATTTGATATAACCTGAGATAATTTGTATCGCCGGTTTTTCGCTGAACATCGGTTTCTATCTCGGTTTTGCCGTCATTAAATTTCATGATACCTGATCCCCAGCCTGATGAGGCCGGAGATCCACCGCCTAAGCTGATGAGTTGGATGCCTGGAAGTGATTGTAGTTCATTCAATAAAACAAACCGTTTGGTATCTGGCTTACCGGCGCTGTAATTATAAGGAGCCTGGAATGAAATGATGGCATCTTTTTTAAAGCCCAAATCTGTATTCAATACATAATAGATCTGTTTGCTTGCAACCAACGTAGCCATAATAAAAACCTGTGCTATAAAAAATTGCGATATGGTTAAAACTTTTCTCAACCACGCCTTTTGGTTGGCATTGGTTCCAGCATAAGCCTGGTTCTTTAAGACCATCACCGGATTGTAACGCGATAAAATTAATGCCGGGTAAAAACCGGCAAATACACTCACTGCTATTACCAGTGATACTAAAAATAACAACAGATCCGGCCGATGCAGCAAATCAAAATTTACATCTTTGGGAATGAAATCCTTAAAAACTTCCAGCAGTAACGGAGTAAGAAAAACTGAAAATAATGTTCCGAGAAATGTGATTAAAAAAGTTTCACTCAAAAACTGAAAGATCAATTGCTTCCTGGAGCTGCCCATTGTTTTACGAAGACCGATTTCTTTAGCACGCTGTGATGACTGTGCAGTTGTAAGATTGATAAAATTAATACAACCCAGCATCAATAAAAATGCGGCAACAGTAAGCAATCCGTACAATGTTGGTTTGTGTGCAATATGGTCGCCGTATGTTCCGTAGTTACTGTTGAAATGAAGATCATTGAAAGGTTGCAGGCGAAATTCAGTAGTGCTCTTATCGTCTTTATTATCATTTGGCCGATACTTTTTAATGATGGTCTTTAATTGCGATTCTATATTCATGGTCGATCTTCCCGCAGCCAGCTTTACAAATAATTGTGAGGAGCTGTTGATGCTTTGCCAACCTGTCCATGAATAATTTCCTTTCAATCCGCTACCGGGTATGGTAGGCAAGGAAATAAACTCTTTAAAGATAAAATCTGAATGCTCGTTTAAGTTTTTTACAATGCCGGATACCGTAGTTATAATGGAATCATTATATATTACCCGTTGGCCAATGATATCATTATTATTAAGGGATGGAAAATATATTTTAGCGCGTTGTTCAGACAATACTACCCTGAACGGTTCTTTCAACGCTTCATGCGGTGAGCCGGCGAGCCATTGATAAGAAAGCATTGTTAAATAATTTTCATCGCTGAAAATTATGTCAGACTGATTTTTAAATTGAGTAGGTTTTATGTCTCCGGCTTTGGAAACGGATACGGTAGCATCACCGTTGAATTGCTGGAACCCTATAATTTCCTGAACACCTGTAATTTCTTTTTTTATTGTTTGCGGCAAAGGAGCCGGAACTCCTGACATTAGAAAAGGATTACCGGCAAATTTCATGTCTGTTACAACCCTGTAAATCCGGTCATTGTCTTTTTCAAATTTATCAAAACTAAAATCATACTGTACGATGAGATAAATAACCAGTGCGGCACTAATGCCGATAGACAGTCCCAAAATATTGATCAGGGAAAATATCTTGTTCCGCCATAAATTCCTGCAGGAAATAATAAAATAATTCTTGAACATGTAATTAGTTTTAGCTGGTTAACCGTTGCTCTTTTTGCGGGCATCTTACACAGTTGAAGCAGAGCAAGAAAATGACCATTTTATTAATTGTTGATAATCAATTCCTGCTTTACATTCACATAATTATAGCTGTACGTTTTCGATACACGAGACGTACATTTTCGACACAAATTCATTTAAGTTACTTTATTTTGCAGCAAGGGCTCAGACCATAATTAAATACAGACATGAAAAAAATTCTCTTAATATCAAGCCTTCTTCACTTATTTATAACATCCGGCTTTACGCAACAGAAAGCAGATCCTGAATCCATCCGTGAAAAGATGTCCTGGTTTGCTGATGCCAAGCTGGGAATTTTTATACATTGGGGAATTTATGCAGTAAACGGTATTGATGAAAGCTGGAGCTTTTATAATAAAAAGATCAGTTATCCCGATTACATGAAACAACTGAAAGGCTTTACTGCTAGCCATTACAATCCGCAACAATGGGCCGACCTTATTCATGAGAGCGGCGCACGTTATGCGGTAATGACCACCAAACATCATGATGGCGTAGCCTTGTTTCCCACAAAACAAAAACATTATAATGTTGTGGATAACACTCCTGCAAAAAGAGATCTGCTCTTACCCTTTTACCAGGCCCTTGATAAATACGGTATTAAACGCGGTGCTTACTTTTCTTTACTGGATTGGAGCCATCCCGATTATCCGGGTTTTATAAAAGACAGTAACCGTTATAAGCTTGCTGATGATCCTGCAAGATGGCAGCGGTTTCAACAATTTTTTCAATCTCAGATCGGTGAAATAAATACTTTGTACAAACCGGCGCTATGGTGGTTTGATGGAGACTGGGAACACTCACCACAGGAATGGCAAAGTGAAAAAATAAGAGCCTCCATCCTGCAAGGCAATCCTGCTGCAATTATCAACGGCCGCCTGCAAGGCTATGGTGATTATGAAACGCCGGAACAAAACTTCCCCGTCACGCGACCCAAATACAACTGGTGGGAACTATGCATGACCATCAATAATAATTGGGGTTACCAGCCCGCCGACACCAATTGGAAATCAGCTTTTGAGATCATCACCATTTTTGCTGATGCCGTAAGCAATGGCGGTAACCTGTTGCTTGATATCGGTCCGAAGGAAGACGGCACCATTCCCGAACAGGAAGTACATATATTACAAGAACTGGGCAAATGGAATAAAAAAAACGGGGAAGCTATCTTTGGCACCCAGGCCGGCATTCCCCAGGGACATTTTTACGGTCCTACCACCTTGTCAAAGGATTCTTCCGTTTTGTATCTTTTCTTACCGGCGCAAACAAGTGGTAACATCATGATCAAAGGACTTTCCAATGCCATCAAAGATGTTCAGGTGTTAGGAACCACCACACACCTGTTACCCAAGGTGGTAGGCAAAATCTCCTGGAGCGCTGTTCCCGGACTTGTTTTTATAGATGTTCCTGAAAAAGTAAGAGATACTTACATTACCGTTTTAAAAGTACAGCTAGACAAACCAGTGAAACTATATAGAGGCCAGGGTGGCTTTAATTAGCTACAAACCGGGTGGCTTTGTTTTAGTTAGGAACTGTTTAACCGCTTGAAGATAAGGTCTGCAAACCCGAAGGGCAATGTCATTAAGTTAAGATTCAACAGGAAGC
>CAXSIE010000435.1:0-4204 GCA_964237295.1 uncultured Flavihumibacter sp.
GGCTTGCAACCATCTGGTGAAAACATTCCGACCCTGATGGATTACGGACTGATTTCAGCATTAAAACCTTTTTGAACCTATTCGTAAGTTTGAGGCTAAAGAATTCTAAGAGCCGGCTTTAAACCTATTAGATTGTTTTTAAATTTTATGAGATCTGAATGTAAAATTCATAGGTTAAACCGCCATCATTTCACTTCCTTATCAAATGCTCCGGTCAGGATCTGTCCATTACATTTCACCTGCACCCATATGCGGTATCGGCCTGGCGATGGGAAAGAATAAGGAAATTCTATCCTATTGTTATGAGCCATGTTCATACCTGAAGACGAGCCTGAAGGCATATTCATACCCATTTGAGTCATTAACAAATTTTCACGCTCAGGTTCATCCAGGGCAGAAACGTATTTCATGTAATTGTCTATACTATCCCTGAAAATTTTAGGATCAGGATATTTGTAAACACCTTGCGGTTCGGCGATCCTTTTCAGCATATTTGTTTCAGCGGCCATAGAAAAAGTGCCTACCGGATGCAGGTGGATGTATACATTTCCATCATTTCTTATGATCGCTGCATGAGCCTGCATTCCAAGGTAAGATTCAAGGCTGGCCATTTTGTTATCAGGAGTTAAAACAGAAAATTTTAACTGATATAATTTGCCCGGTTCATAAGGTTCGTTTGTCATCCCTTCCCATACCATGGTGGAACCATCTTTCAGCTTTGCACCGGTGCCTGGCATACCGCATGAGATAACGTCTTCTCTGCGGGCTGACCGAGTATCATCAGATTGCTGGTTAACGGGTGGTGCAAAAGCATACCCGTCATCCTTATCGAGGACTTGATTGGAACTGTTTAGATTTTCTGCAATGTTTACAGTGTCTTTGATCGTTTCGGCAAATCCGGTGGTATAAACAATGTCGGCGAAAACCAGGTATTTACCTTTTGGAAGGGCTGGCAATATGGTTCTGTAATTTGCGCTGTCCATCCGAACAGGATGGAGGTGCGCGAAAGCATCCATAGATGGGAAGCGAACAATAAACATATGCATTAACTTGCCATGATCGGGAACAACGAAAGAAAAGTTGGAACTGCGTTTTGAAGTGGTATCCAACGAAATTATCAACTCATTGGCTCCGTTAATAGTTTTAATGTTTGAGGTAGCTTCCAAAGGACGGAACATAAACCTGTTATAATCATAAATCCAGCTTTTCCACCATGCATTGCCGGCAAATGCAATAGCTGAAGTAAGTAATATGGCTACGCTTATGCCAATGCGCCTGAACTTCTTCCTTTTCAGTGGTATATCCTCTCCGGCTTTCGTAAGTGCGTCACTTACGCTGGAACCGATTACGGTAACCATCAGTATAAATAAAAATACTCCGAGTATAGAAAGTGTTAAACCGGTAGAAAAGGGCATTTTTTTTATTTCCTTTGAAACGGCCACCACCGGCACTACAATTACGCCGTTACCAAGCTTGCCTTTTACCGTTATCTGGATACTGGAAGACCCGCCATTCATTAACCATACATCCGAATTGAACTGACCGGGCTGACCTGCCACTGTTTTCATTTGTTCAGCACCGGGTGAACCTTCATCGCCGGTACGGAAATAAACGGCCCTTGCAGTTACCATACTGGCAGGCTCGTTCTGGAAGAAAATCGTAACCCTGGCAATTCCCGGGATAACATCCGGTGGAGTAATGGTTACAAGCATTTTATACGGCCCGGCAGTTCCTTCCATAATCACACCCGGACTACCTACATGTGCATAGGAAAAACAGCACGGCATTAAAATAAAAAACAGCATACTAACAATACGGAACATACGAAGATTTTAATTGCATGAATCGCTTAGCGGAAAATACTCGTCATCCAATTGCCCCAGCGAAGACTTACGCGGGCAGAAATAAAGCCGATTACAATCGCAACAATTAAACCGGTAATTAAAGACGCGGATGACTGTAGTTCCCAGGGGCCGTATTTATACCGGTATTCCCATTTGGGATCGGCGTAGTATATCCAGGATTCAGACCCGAAAAATTTATTGCGGGCAAGGGGTGATCGCAGCAAATATCCACTGAAAGGGTATTGAACAGCAAAAAGAAGCACAACAAAAAGGCCACTGATCAAAGCTGCTTTGATCCAGTCGTTATAGGTGGCTTTTTGCATTACAAGATCCATTGCTATGGCCGGAACAAAAAACATGATTGGAAATTGTAATGGCTGAAAATAAGTAACCGGATTCAGTATCGGTCCAAGTTTTGGTTCTCCATGGAACTGTTGCAACACCCAATTGGAAACGCCTAGAATAATAAAGTATCCGATTGCAATTGATGTCATTCCCCACTTCATACGTAATGCTTTGCCTAATGCAGGAAGAAAGAGCAGTACAGATGCGGCAGCGATCTGGTAAAACAACGATTGATGCTGGCTTCTTGTATCAAGATATTCGGTTAACAGGGTACAGCTCATACATAAAAGGCTTGCAGCAGACATTACAAACAATAGCTGGAATATACCTCTTCGTTGATTATTTAATCCGGTTGTTTGGTCTGTTGCATCCAGAAGGTTAATATATTTTGATATACTCACGCAGGAGCCAAACATAAGGAACAGCATTCCTAATGCGAGTAATGTATGTGGTGGTGATAAAATTACTATGTCCAGTCCGTATGTATTATGCCACCAGTCATCAAAGGGAGCAGAAGTAAGCATTGCTATAGCACCCCAGATGCAGAATAAAGCACCCAATGAGCTATAAAAAATTCCCCATACTTTAACCAGTTTCTTTTTTGTTGTTACAGTTGCTCCGAAACTGTTCCATAGCACCTGGATACCGGAAAATAAGCCTCCAAAAATAGCGCCCAGGTAAATGAGTAAATGAGGGGGTGATAGGAATTTATCTCGCCCTATTGTCATATGCCAGCTGATATCCCAGATAAGACCGATAATAATAAAAAGGGAAGCTAACGAAACTGCTATGGTTAATGGCAACGGTTTTTTTTTTTGTTACCGGTTTATGTACGGTTTGGGATAAGGTTAACGACATAATTTAAATTGATTGACTAAGATAAATTTTTTGTGCTACTATAAAAAATTAGTTCATTAAGAAATATTTCAGCGTAAAAGCGTATTGGTCGGATATTAAGCCGGATCGGTCGAATATTTTAAATTAAATAAAGCAAGTAGCTTTATTTTGATGGTGGAGATTTATCAGGCTTTTGGCCGGCCATTCAGGTGGTCGGCCTTTTTTGTGTTTCTTCATGAAATCAGCTTTACTGGTTTCATTTTCCATCCGTTTTATAAGGCTGTTTAAAAGTTCCTGGTGTTATGTCAAGCATGAAATGAAGTGTTGAACCTGATAAGTGTCTCTCTGACTTTTCCCTATGTGGTTCAAAAAACAAGGCCGGCAAAACTGTACAAAAAGCACTGTGGTCTTTTCAACAGCATGCCCTGCCTCTTACTTCCTCAAAGCCTTAAACTCCGATCCTTCCTTCCATTTCGGCCAGGTGGTTTCAAAAGCGATCCGCTTGCCAACCTGAAACAATAATTCTATATCTTCTATCCCTCCCGAAAGATCCCAACGCTTCGCATCATATTCATCGCCAGGACGGTGATAGTATTTCTCCGTATATTCATCCTGCATTTTTTGTCCATACTCCTTTCCTTTTTCAGTATGATCAGTTCCTCCGCCGGTTGTTAATGCAGGAATGCCCACCTTGGCAAAATTGAAATGATCCGAGCGGAAATAATGCCCTGCTTCGGGATGTGTTTCTTTTGCGATATAGCGCCCTTTACTTTCAACTTCTTTCCTGAGATAATCTTCCAGCTCTGATTGCCCTGCACCCGTGATCTCAACATCTTTCGTTTTACCAAAAGTATTGATAACATCCATGTTGATATCAGCAGCAGTTTTATCAACCGGATAAACCGGATGCTGCGCATAGTAGGCTGATCCTAACAAACCCTGCTCCTCCCCGGTTACAGCCAGGAAGATAACAGTTCTTTCAGGTGGGGTTTTCATACTTTTAAAAGCACGGGCCATTTCAATTAATGCAGCAGTTCCACTGGCATTATCGGCAGCGCCGTTGTAAATGGAATCTCCTTTTTCATCAGGCTTTCCAATACCAAAATGATCCCAGTGAGCAGTATAAATCAGGTACTCACCCGGTCTCTTGCTTCCCGTGATCTTACCAATAACATTTT
>CAXSIE010000435.1:4214-4856 GCA_964237295.1 uncultured Flavihumibacter sp.
GATTTGTTGAATACCGGATTCACTTTCATGGATGTGGAAACCTTGCAATTTAAAGGTACTGCTTTAAAACCCTTTTGATGCGCTTTCATCAGCAAACTGGTATCACCTGTAGCAGCTAAAAGAATTTTACCGGCAGCACCACCCGTGATCCAGCCTTCAACCGGACAAATATATTTTTTGCTCCCTCTGGCATCAAGATGCAACTGCGCTTTGCCCCATGAATTTTGCACCACGTTAAAAGGATAAGAAGCCGTTACCGTATTATGAATGATCAGGCATCCTTTAGCACCCTGGCGCGCCGCTTCTTCAAACTTATAGGTCCACCGGCCATAATACGTCATGGTATTACCTTTAAAAAAGCTGCTGTCACCAACACCATAACCCGGATCGTTCACCATCACAATAACTACTTTTCCCTTAACATTAATACCGGCATAATCATTCCAGTTGTATTCAGGGGCAACAACACCAAAACCGGCAAAAACAACCTCGTCATTGTTAAGTGAAACAACCGGATCGGTGTTTTCACTCCAGATCACATAGTCATCCATCTTTTTTAATTCCAAACTGCTTTTAGAAGCTGTTATTTTCATGGTTGGATCCGGCTCCGGGGTGATCTCCACCATAGGCACTTCCTGGAAA
>CAXSIE010000436.1:0-4843 GCA_964237295.1 uncultured Flavihumibacter sp.
TATGGCGTAAAGCCAGTCTTAGTCGCAAACTCATGAACAAGGGTAGCAGCACTACAAAAAACTGGGTTGTAAACAACCTTTTTAAAGGTTGGACCGCTCATCACGGCGATTTGAAATTCGCGGCTAAAACGTTTAATGAAAGGTGGAAAGAAAGCATGCCCTAGGTTTACATTGCAGCAATCTATCCCCGGCAATATAATTAATATAAGCTCAAAGCTGAATGCTGAAAGCTCCTGTATATGTTAGTATATGCATCTCAGTCATCACCCCGCCTGGTTTACATTCTTAATTTTTTCAGTGAAGAATTATTTGATAAGCATATACAAATAACAACAGATCAGCAGGAGTTCTTACATTATCAAGGTTCAAGGATAAATTATAGCCCGGCAAGGATCTCTCAAAATGAATGCTGGATGTATAATGTTGATCTGTTGTTTGAAAATAACATCGAAGCTCAGGTAGTTAGTTGTTTTAATTTCAATGGCAATAAGGCGTTCTTTCAAACAAAAGCCGGCGATTTTTCTTTTGATATTTTTGCTGCAGCTTTTTATTTATTAAGTCGGTATGAAGAATACCTGCCTCATGCAACAGATAAATACGGGCGATACGCACATGTCAATTCAATTACATATAAAGAATCCTTCCTGCATCTCCCCCTGGTAAATATCTGGTTGAATGATTTTAAAAAAGCTTTGTTGCAGATATATCCCTATCTCCAATTCAAAAAGCAGTCTTTTACTTTTAAACCTACTTACGATATTGATATTGCATGGTCTTATAGCAATAAAGGCTGGTGGCGGAATACAGGCGGACTTCTCAGGTCAGTAATAAAACTGGACAGGTATGCTTTAACAGAACGAATGAAAGTGCTGTTTAGAATGAAAAAGGATCCTTACGATTCCTATGAATGGTTGCATACCATCCATAGGCTTGGAAATCTAAAAGCTATCTATTTCTTTTTGGTTGCCTTCAAACAAAAAGGATACGATAAGAATATCTCACCATTAAAAAAAGATTTACAGGCATTAATTAAGGAACATGATATACTTTATACAACCGGCATTCATCCTTCCTGGCAATCAGGAGATGATGACAGGTTGCTGGAACAGGAAATCAAACGGCTGGAGCGGTTGGTTGGCCATGATATCATTCATAGCCGCCAGCATTACCTCCGCTTTACTTTACCGGCAACTTATCAAAAGTTATTAAGCTTTGGAATTAAGAATGACTATTCCATGGGGTATGGCACTGTAAATGGTTTCCGTGCCTCAGTTGCTTCCTCGTATTATTGGTTTGACCTGGAAAAAGGAATAGCAACTGACTTGCTTATACATCCTTTTTGTTTTATGGATGCCACCGCTTATTATGAACTCAAGCTATTGCCCGCACATGCTTTAGAGCAGCTTGTAAATTTTTACAGTATTATTAAAGAAGTAAATGGACAAATGATAACGCTCTGGCACAATAACTTTTTAGGAACCGATCGCAGTTTTGCCGGATGGCGTGAGATTTATGAATGTTTATTGAGGGATACCATTGGTGGTGAGAGGTAGTTATAAATTGCATTCAAGATTTAAAAATCTTATCCTCTGTCTTGTTTGGAAAGAGTAACACATAAACCTTCTTGAACCCGACAGGGGTGACATGATTATAGCAATGAAATAGTGGTTAAACAAAACCCGAAGGGGTGATATATGATTCTTTCTGTTTGAGACGCTATGTGTCACCCTTTCAGGGTTCGCGTTTCAAGATTTATCTGTTACTATAATCATTACACCCCTTCAGGGTTTCATATTCCATACCTGTTTAATGTTTAAAATGCCTCAACCCTGTAATCACCATCACCAGGTTATGCCGGGTACAGTATTCAATAGAATCTTTATCACGGATGGAGCCTCCCGGTTGAATGAAGGCTTCTATTCCTGCTTCATGGGCGAGTTTTACACAATCATCAAAAGGAAAGAATGCATCACTGGCCATTACAGCGCCTTTTAATTCAAACCCAAACTGGCGGGATTTATCCAGGGCCTGGCGCAATGAATCGATCCTGCTGGTTTGTCCGCAACCTTTACCGATAAGTTGTTTGTTCTTTATAATAGCGATAGCATTCGATTTTAAATGCTTGCAAACAAGATTGGCAAATTCAAGATTCGTTCTTTCTTCTGTTGTAGTGGACCTTCCGCCGGTTTCTTCCCATTTGTTATAATTGCCTTCATCATTTTGTTGAGTAAGTATGCCATTCAGCATGGATTTATACTGTTGTTTTGGAAGCATGCTTTTTGTTGATTTGGTCTTTAATAGTATGCGGTTCTTTTTTTGTGTAAGCACCATCATCGCATCCTCACTGAAAGAAGGCGCCAGTAACACTTCAAAAAATATTTCACTGATTGCCTGCGCCGTATCTTTATCTACTGACGCATTACAAACCAGCACCCCGCCGAATGCACTTTCAGGATCGCCTGATAATGCCGCATCCCAACATTCCTTCAAACTGCCGGTGGAGGCAATTCCACAAACATTGGTATGCTTTATAATAGCAAAGGTGGTTTCTGAAAACTCCTGTATCAACTGAATAGCCGCTTGCACATCCACCAGGTTATTGTAGGAAAGCTCTTTGCCATGAAGCTGATCAAACACATCTTCCATGCTGCCATAAAAAATACCCTGCTGGTGCGGATTTTCGCCATAACGCAGCACAGTAGCACTTACATTAAAAGGATTTAAGTGAGCCGTACCGTTAAAGTAATTTGAAATGGCAATATCGTATCCGGAACATACATTGAATGCTTTCGCTGCAAACTCTTTTCGCTGTTCCAAACTTGTTTCTCCGTTCTGTTCTTGTAGCAATTCTTCCAGTCGGACATAATCTTTTTTAGAAGCTATGATCAATACATCTTTAAAATTCTTTGCTGCGCCTCTTATCATGGAAGGCCCGCCAACATCAATCTTTTCAATAATGGTTTTTTCTGCTTCGGCTTCATTGCCGGCAAACGACATTGATGATACCTGGGCTACCGTTTCTTCAAAGGGATATAGATCCACGATCACCAGGTCAATTTCAGGAATTTTATATTCAGTCATTTCCTGCAGGTCTTTTTCATTATCCCTTCTTGCCAGGATGCCACCAAACACTGCTGGATGAAGGGTTTTTACCCTTCCGCCTAAGATTGAAGGATAAGTTGTTAATGATTCTACGGAAATACAGGGAACCCCCAGTGATTCTATAAAACCCTGCGTGCCACCGGTAGAATAAATGGTGACGCCTAATCTCTGAAGTTCTTTAACGATATTGTTTAAACCATCTTTATAAAAAACCGAGATAAGCGCGGATTTGATTTTTTTGTTCATGCATGAAGTTTTAAAACCATCCAGGTTATAGGTAATCCTAGTAAGCATTATTGAATAAGCGGCAAATCTAAGTTAATTCAGGTTTAAAATAAAAGCGCCCTTTTCAGCCACTGCATAAAACGCAATACCTGCTTTTTGGCAATCTCTTTTCCATGTATGAATCTCCCGTGTTGAGTGAGAACTATCCAATATTAATTTTCTGCATGTACATATTTGCTGAAGTTCGCTTAAAGTAATACCGGAATTACCGGATAGGATTACAATATCTGCCGGAGAGGCTGCTGAGAGATTTTCAATGTTACTATTTCCATTGACAATAACTATGTGTTTGTTACCGATCAAAAATTCTTTGATCGCATTAGCGGCCGGTGTCTGCCCTCGGACATTTTTAATCCTGTATTCAACTCTTGAGGGTGTCAGCGAATTTTTAAGAAAAGGATCGTTACAAACAATGCTATCGCCAATGAACAGGCATTCTCTTCCTACAATCAGGTCAATCGCACGGTAATGAGGAATATTATATACTACCAGCTTTTCCTGGAAGGATGCCTGGATAGTATAATAACTTTTCATAAAGCAAAAGCAACAGGTAAAGCCTGTTGCAACGAGCAAAGCAGCTTTATTCTTTTGGAATATCCATGTGCCGGCTGAAAAAATAATGAGATAGCTCAATACAAGCTGTGTCAATGATAATTTCAGATCAGCTGTAATGGTAAAAGGCATCTTATTTATATGGTCAATAAAGCCATCCATCATTTTTATAAGGCAGCTTGTAATGTTTCCGCAGGGTACTGCCAGCAAGGGAACAAAAGATATTGCGCAAAGAGCCAGTTCAGCCAGCACAACAAGACTGGACAACGGCACTGCTACCAGGTTTGTGATAAGGAAATAATTGGGAAACTGTTGAAAGTGATAGATACTTACAGGGGTGGTAAGAATTTGAGCAGCTATGCTGATGGCAGCCATTTTCCAGATATTATCGAGCAATTTGTTTTTAATATAAAGCCAGTTGTAAATGGGCTTCATAAAAATGATAATACTCAGCGATGTATGATAATTGAAAGCCGGCATCCCATAACCAGTAAGGATTATAACAAAGCAACAGAAAAGCAGAAGCAGCAAGTGAATTATATATATTTGTTTTCCTACCAATGTTATCGCCCATTACAATGAAACTAAACATTACAGCAGAACGGCAAACAGAGGGAGATCCTCCCGTTAAAATACTGAAAAGCCATAATCCTGTAATTAACAGTATTGCCTTTATCCATCGCAGTCTTCCTTTTATTTTTAACGGGCTTAATAAAAGATTGAACAACCAATATATCAAACCTACATGCAACCCCGATATGGCGATAATATGAACAACGCCTGTATTAGTGTAAGATTGCACCAGGCTCTTATCAAGATTATCTTTATAACCAATTAATAACGCTTCTGCAAGACCGGCTTCTTTTTCTCCCCCGATAAAAGTTTGCAGTATTGAAACAACTTT
>CAXSIE010000437.1:0-1556 GCA_964237295.1 uncultured Flavihumibacter sp.
AGGAGCAACACTTAATCGTTTAATTCGAGTATTAATTGATTCATTTCGTAAGTTATTTATAGAAATTTCGTTATTTCGATTTTAAATTTTTAGAACCAAATGGAACCATCATTGATGATAATAATTTCATAAGCATCATTATGGTGGGCATCCTTTACACTCTTCAATGCATCAGAAAGGTAGCGGCCCGAATTAAAACAGGGTATGATAACGGAGATAACAGTGGTCACTTAAAACGTATTACATCTTTATCCATGAAGGAAACTGCAACTCAATTCTTTTATTAACGTCCTGAGGCACCACCCAGTTAAAAGGGGCTATTACAATTTTATCCGGATTCCGGTTAAGAAATGCTGCCCACCAGCTAAAAGAGCTGTTGGCAATGATATTATTCAGGCATTTGCTCATAATGTCCATTTGAATGTAATCTTTACTTCCTTCCGTATCAACATATGTTACCAACCCGTTTATTTTCAGGTTATCTTTTACCCATTGAAGATCATCTGAAAAAATATAAAATACCGGATCCTTTAGCCTGGTATTTATATATTGAACAGCCTTATAATAATAATCAAGTGGCAATAGGCCCATTAAGGCATACGCTTCCCGGTCGGTTACATAGTCGCCACGCCTGATATGTATAGACACCGAAGCCGGGTTCTGATGTATTTCCCGGATCAGTTTATCAACAGAAGGAGCATACGATTCTTTTACGGTTAATTCGTTGATTATTGAGAGATGAATATTTTGAAAGTATTTATAATGCTGCCAGTAGCCATCCAGGTATACATTGGATGACACCTTAAAAAGCTCAGGCTCATAAGTCCACCACTGGTCTTCTTTATAATAACGCCTCTTATTTTTGGCACGCCAGTTTTCTATTCTTTGGCTCATTCTGGCATACAATGAATCATTGTTATACCTGGCCAGGAAACCGGCAACTTCCGATTCGCCGGCTACGGATGCATTGATATTATAATGGCTTAGTTTAAAACTTCTGAGTTGCTGGTCTTTGAAAAAAGAGGTATCCAGTTTTAAGGCAACCTGTCTGTCAATTGATAATTGCCTGGCTACCACGTACTGAAAAAGCTGGTTACCCAAACCACTGATTAATTTTACAATTATCATGTAACAGCAGCCTTACTGATGAAATGTACCGTTTTCAAAATCATACATCAGTGGCGGCTGGTGGCCATACAACCGGGCACGGTATTTTTTTAAAAATGGCCTTATCAGCCTGATTCTCATTAACCTGTTTTCCAGGAATCTGATTTTTTTTAATGATGTTACGTCGCCCGGTTTCAGGGTCAGCCTGTCAACTATCGTACTGCACTCTTCCAGGTATTGTTGCTGATGACACCTGGATAGCTGGGTAGGTCTTACCCTGTAACCGCCTATCAGCGCGCGGGTGTGGTATAAAAGGTCGTAATTATAAAACCGCATCCATAATTCAAAGTCACCGGCAATTTTATACTCGAGTGAAATAAAGCCGCCGGCTTTATTCCATAAAGACCTTCTCCAGTAAGTAGACTCCTGCTGTATAAACGTAACGGTAT
>CAXSIE010000437.1:1566-4826 GCA_964237295.1 uncultured Flavihumibacter sp.
AATCTTATCTATATTAATATTATAAGAGTTTAATAATAGATTAATATATTTTTTAAGATAAAAATGAAACCTGGAGCAGGCAGGTTCACTGTTATCGATGATCATCCCGGTTTCATCGTATACGGTAGGATGCCCCTGTACCCAGTTTACCTGTTGATTGTTTTCGAAAATATTTGCCAGCACAAACAAAGACCTGCGATGCAGGAGGTCATCAGAATTGATCCATCCCATAATATCACCCGAAGATTTTTCAAACCCCTTCTGTAATGCATCATACAGGCCATTATCCTTTTCACTTACCCAGCAGCTTACATGACTTTCGTATTTTTTAATGATTTCAATGGAACCATCGGTGCTGCCTCCATCTATGATAATATATTCCAGGTTAGGATATCCCTGGCTGATCACTGAGAGGATGGTTTCCTCAAGATAAGCAGCCTGGTTGTATGACGGAGTTACTACGCTGATTCTTGGAAAAATCATAATGACCGCTATAAGTAAGAATTGTCTTTGAAGAGATCAAGATGTGTTGGCACAAAAAAAGCATCGCATTGCCAGAACGCGTTGTCTTTTGGACGGTTGATCACATCAACGATGTTTATTAATCTGAACCCCTTTTCCTGTAACAACCGGCACATTTCCCAGAAGAGCAAAGAATCCCTGGCAATCTGAAACCCGTAACATTCAATAATAAACATCGCCACTTCATTGATAATGCCTGAACAACCCTCGATGATAGGAACTTCAAAACCATGGGTATCCAGCTTTATAATATAAGGCCCTTTAAGCTGGAGCGCCTTCACTTCAATGTCAATGCTGGTAACATCAACGGAACGTATATTGGAAACGCCTTTTACACCTTCGGCCACACCGCTCCCATCCAGGTCACCGGACACATGAAAGTTTACCTGGCCTTTCTCTTTTCCTGCCGCTGCCGGAATAAAATGATACTTCTTATTTTTTATGGAAAGTTTTTCCAGTAATTCTTTTCTTTCTTCCAGCGGTTCAAAAAGTATGTAGCTGGCATCCGGCCAAAATTCGGCTGCTGATAGCGACCACGAACCTTCGGCTGCACCTACGTCAACTATTGTATTTACCTCTAGTCCTCTTTGCTTCGCGTATTGCAGGCCTCTGATCATCATGTCATTACGGAAATAATCATATAACGGGCCGGGAGCCGGCTTCCTGCTGACCTGTAAACCTATGACGTTAAATATTGATCTGATAATTTTTTTCACTGACCTGATTGTTGTAAGCCTATAACCATTAATAACATTACTGACTTTATATATGAATGATTACTCTGATCGTTTTAAATCATATACCGGATTTCTTTTATTTCATTCACACTGTAATCCGCATATTTCTTTCGCTTAACCAATTTCAACATATCAGCATATGCGTGAGGCAGTTTAGCCCTCCTTAAAAAACGTATAAGCATCCTGTTTTTAAATGTATTAAAATTTACATCTTCCGCTATTAACATCTTGTACAATTTTCCGGAACGCTTTGAATACTTTTCGTAAATGCTGCTAAGTTCTTCCTGCCTCCTGGTTCCACCTGTACCGGTTTTATGGGAATCATGAAAACGGTACATGGATAAACATTTGGATACGCTATGAAAATTTATACCGGAAATTTCAGCCCTTATAAACCATTCCCAGTCGAACCCATAATGAAGGTCTTCCCTGAGCGGACCAACTTTTTGAAAAGTTGATTTTGTCCAGAAAGAAGAAGGCTGTATTACATAAATCGAATTAACCAGTTTATCCTCGGCATGCGCTTTAATTACATCACTGCCATGACAGGTAAACTCTCCTTCACTCTCTTTAAAATGAATACAATTGCCAAAATAAACACCTGTCTCAGTAACGTCTATTAAACCTGAGATAAAAGAAAAAGTAGCAGGCACGTACATGTCATCACTGTTCAACCATCCTAAAATTTCACCTGATGCCCTACTGAAACCCTTATTTATTGCATGACTTTGACCGTTATCTTTTTCACTTATCCAATAGGTTAAATGCTTTTCATATTTTTTGATTATGTCAACGGTTTCATCGGTGCTTCCGCCATCTATGATAATATATTCGAGGTTAGGGTATCCTTGTCCTATCACTGACAGGATCGTTTCTTCTATAAATTTCCCCTGGTTGAAACTCGGCGTTACGATTGATATTTTTGGAAAGGTATTACTCATCAGCAATACATTTTATTAGCATTATAATAAATTCTCTCTTCAATTGCCAGAGTAAGATAATGCCCTAAGTTATGTTGAGGCGACAGACTTATAAATTTCAAGGTGTTGTTGTACCATTTTATCCCAACTGTACAGCTTGTTACGTTCAACACCGGCTTGGCGCAAATTGTCAGCAAGATTATTATCGCTGATGATCGCTGATAACTGCGCTAACAAACTTTCGGGATCGTCTTTATCAAAATATAACGCAGCATCTCCGGCTATTTCAGGAAAACAACTGGCGTTTGCCAGCACTGCGGGGCAGCGGCAGGAAAAAGCTTCCAGCACAGGTATTCCAAATCCTTCATATAAAGATGGGAATACGAAGCAAAGGGCGTTTTTATATAATGCTACCAGGTCATTATCATTGTTTATCGGAAAGTACCAGACATTCGCTGCGACATTTAATTTTTCAAAAAGCAATTGTTCCGTTTCCGTAAACTGGCCACCTCCCGCGCATATCAAGACCAATTTTTCCTTAACCAGAAATGTTGCACTACTCTTAATGAACCATTCGAAATTCTTGTAGTTCCATCTATGTCCAACATAAAGAATGTACCTTGAAGGCAAATCCTGCCTCAACTCATTGTTTGATACATTGAGTGAGGACGCATGATAAACCACCTGAATGGTGCTTTCCGGTATATCAGGAAAGAAAGACAGTATATTATCCTTGGTTTTTTGAGAAACAGCAATTACCTTTTTTGCTTTGGCAATTAAAATTTTTTTATTCCTGCTTACGTCAGATACAACTTTATCATGATAATCATAATAGATCTCATGAATCATATCATGAACAGTTAGCACAAATGGTTTTTCATGAGCTAAATATTGTAGAAAATCGGAATCATAATAGGTAGGGTGGAAGATGTCAAAATCTCCACTTCTTAATTTCTTGTTTATGGATGATAATTCATGCTTTTTAATATATTCTGAAATTCTCGTCTTGCCGGGAAAATTAAAACTATCAATGAATGTATCAAGATATGTCAACTGTTTATTACGAATATGTTTGTTCTCT
>CAXSIE010000438.1:0-4825 GCA_964237295.1 uncultured Flavihumibacter sp.
AAAAAATCCTGCAGGCGGTGTGGGGATACAATGTATATCCTACCACCCGTACCATAGATAATTTCATCCTTAGCTTTAGAAAGTATTTTGAAGAAGACAGTCGTAACCCGCAGTATTTTCATTCGGTAAGAGGGGTTGGATATAAGTATAGTGAGTGAGTAACGGCTACTGCTGCGCTGAATTTAGATATTGCACATCGAACTTCCCGTTATGAGTAAAATCCCGCTTAAAGAATTACAGGAACTGGTAACTGCCGGTATCATTCCGCAACAAACAGCGGACCTGATCAGCAACTATTATCAGCAAAAAAAACAGTCTGCCCCTAATACATTCATTATAATATTAGGCATCTTAGGTGCACTGCTGACAGGTAGCGGTATCCTGTTGATCGTGGCTCATAACTGGGACAATCTGTCTGTACCCGTTAAAACTTTTTTATCCTTTCTTCCTTTGCTGATAGCTCAAATAGCTTGTATATATACATTGTTAAAACGAAAATCGGATAGCGTCTGGATAGAATGCAGCAGCTTGTTTTTGTTCTTTGCCATAGGAGCCTGTATTTCGTTGATAAGCCAGATCTATCAGGTAAACGGCTCGCTGCCGGGATTCTTATTTGTTTGGGTACTGCTAAGCCTGCCCCTGATATATTTTTTATCAGCGTATACCGTCGCATTGCTTTGTGTAACGCTGATAACATGGTATGCATGTGACCTGGGCTACGGAAGATACGATGAAATTCCATCTATGTATGCGGTGATACTGGCCCTAATAGTGCCACATTATTACCTGCTATATAAAAAAAACACTGGAAGCAATTTTTACACTCTATTGAACTGGTTTGGAGCTGTTTCAATTACCATTACACTGGGAACATTTGCCAAAGGAAAGAATTTCTCTGAATGGATTTTCCTGTTGTACTGTTTTCTTTTCTGTATTTATTATCAGATAGGCCGTTTACCCTTATTTGAATTCAAAAAAATATTTGCAAATCCCTTTTTAGTGCTCGGCACTTTGGGCATCATCATAACGTTGTTATCATGGAGCTTTGGCTTTATCTGGAATGAATATAAAATACCCCAACCGGATGAAATATTAAGTAACCCTTTGTTCTATCTTATAGCGGCAGGGCTGGTTACCGTTTCTGTTTTGATATGGAAAAGTAATCATTTTCAATTTCAAAAGCTGGTTGATCCTATGGGATATAGTTTTGCTGTCTTACTATTGTTGTTACTTTTCTTTCATAAAGCTCCTTCCATTGCAGTATTCATCGTGAACGCCTGGACAATTTTTATTGCTATATTTTTTATACGGAAAGGCGCTGCTAAAAATCATCTGGGCATTGTAAATTTCGGACTGATCATTATGGCGGCTTTAGCGGTCTGCCGGTTCTTTGACGATAGAATCCCGTTTATCTGGAGGGGAATATTTTTTCTTGTTACAGGCACCGCATTTTTTGCTGCTAATTATTTACTGTTACGCAGGCGTAAACAACAGGCGGCAATAATAAAATATAAAGAACAATAAATACCAGTATCGCGCACTTTGAGTGAGTTTGCATAAATTGCCTTGTAAGGATGAACAATCTTTTAAGAAGAGTCGCTTAAACTTAGAATTATCGTTTACAAGGACAACGTTACACGTACTGATATTATGAATGAGGCCCTGGTTGACTATAGAACCAAGTGGAAAAAAAGAACGGGCCGATACCTAAGAAACCTTATTAAGTAGTTAACAATGACATTAAAGGAACCTAAGTCAAACGAACCGGCACGAGAGTTTCCTAAAAGGGATTGGCTTTATATATTTTCTCCTTGCATAATTATAGGGATACTTGCGCTTATTTTTACAGTTTATTGCTTTATCAGTTATGCCATACAACCAGGGTGGGTCTTCATAGGAGGTGTTCTAGGAGTAATAATTTTAGCGGTTATGATTTTGGCTGATATAATAGTGAAGGTAACTGTTGGAAGGAAAATTATACAAATTTGGTTAATTGAGATATTAGTAATAATTATATGCATTCTTTCATTTATTCTATACGTATCTTCTTTATGATAAGCATTTTATGAGTTCAACGCTATGATTGCAGATGCATTTCCTGCGTCAGGATTATACTGATTAAGACTGAAGCCTCCGGTAGCATATCATCTGTTGGTTTATTTCCAGTTCAAACGCACTAATTTTTTAGTAATAACTGCTACATTTGACAGCAAACGATAAAAAAATGATCGCTTTTGTTCCTGAAAATGTCCCTTCAATAAATACCTATCCTTTGAAATGCAGTGCTGTTATATTTTGTAAAATATTGTTTCGCAGGCGGAAACAATTATTAAAAACACCGTAAATGCTTAAATTATTTATTTGGCCCGGCTTTTTGATATTACTCCTTGCCCAGTGGCTGGTACCCCTGCAAATGATCTGGAAAAAAGATACCGTTTTAACCAAAGGAATATCCTACAAATTTGAAACGGCGCCTGTAGATCCCAGCGATCCTTTCATGGGTAAGTACATTGTGCTGAACTTTAAAGAAAATTCTTTAAAGCTTGCAGACACAAAAAAGTTTTCTTACAATAATAAAGTATATGTAAGCTTTTCAGCCGGCAAAAATGGTTTTGCTGCAATAAAAACAATTGATATAACCAAACCACAAAGCACAAGCTACCTTGAAACCACTATCAGTTATATAAGTGCCGAGAAAAATGGCGGCACTGTTTTTTTAAATTACCCTTTCAGCAGGTATTACATGGAAGAATACAAAGCTCCAACGGCAGAAAGAATTTACAGGTGTATGCACTGGTGAGCATCTATAATGGAGATGCGGTTGTGAAAGACGTTTATGTTAATGACAGCCTGATAAATGATGTTATCAAGGCCCGGAATACAATCAGGTAAAAGAAGCCTGAACATCTTTAATGATTGATTCGGCTTTTTGCAGGGTTTGCTCCATGTCGGTAGTAGTATGCATCGGTGTATACAAGGCAATCTCGCATTCATTCAATAAAGATTGTAACCTGTATATCAATCCGCTGTCAGCGCCTTTGCTTTGAAGCCTGGTGATTATATTAAATTTATTCAGTTCGGTAGAAGGAACATCAATTTTTTCAGCCAGGGCTTTCCATACTGACCGGTTTATTTCATGATAAAATTCCTGACTGTTAAATTGCTTTAATTGCTGCCGCGCTCCTTCTAATGGGTCTTTGGCGATTACAGCCGGTTGCCGGATTATTGCAGGTGCCTGAACATCAGCATTGGCTACTTTTTTTTGCGGTGAACGGGATCTTTTCCACTGATACACTGCCAATGCGCCAACCATTATTATGGTAAATACCCCTATCAGGATATTCACCGAAACTGTATCCAGCCAATTGTTTTCCGCAATGGTAGTTCCCCTTAGGCTCTTAAAAAAGCGGCTGCCTTTTTTTCTAACAGCAGGTGTAACATGTATGGAAAAAGAATCAGAACGGATCGTTTTATAAGCATTCTCTCCAGGACTGAAATAAGAAAACACAACGGATGGTATCTGGTAAGTGCCCGTGTCTTTGGCTACAAAAGTGTAACTAAATGTTTTAGATCCGCTAAGCGGATAAATAGATTTGTCTATTTTTTCCTTTGTCACAGGGTCAAATCCTTCCAAACCATCCGGAAGGGTTATTGAGGGCGGATTGATCACTGTTAAATTACCCGCTCCATTTACAATTACCTGAAGTGCAATTTGTTCACCCGCTGCTACTGATTTGCTTTTACAGGTTGCCTGCATGGTAAACTTACCAACAGCCCCGTTGAAGCTCGCAGGTTTGTTAGCAACAGGTAAAGGTTTTACAGTTATAGTAACAGGCTTACTTGCCAGGCTAAAGGAATGTTCTTCTATCTCACCGCGAACGCCCTCATTCATAAATTCATCCATCAATTGCTGCATCCGCGTTCCAGCACTTTTTTCTCTGGTAACAGTTTGTTTCAGGAATGTAACCTTGTTATCCAATTCAACCGGATCAATAACAAATGTTCCTGATTGAAGAGGAATCAATTGCGTTTGACGGATAAGATGAACATTGTAAGGTCTCCCGTTTATGCTTTGAACGGAAGGCCTGTTCGCTTCGGGATCAACCATATCATAAACACTGAAACCGTTTAATGAAGGCCGTTTAAGAACCCTTGACTCCGACTTCAATCTTGAACACAATTTAAAGGTAGCCATGATCGCCTCACCTTCATAACAGGTTGTTTTATTTACATCTGCTTTTACAAACAGGTTTTTTTTAACCTTGTCTGCAATACTTTCTCCGGGCCTCAACACATATTCTTCATCCACTGTTGGCGCTTCTTCGGGAAATACCGGCGACATGCCCGGAAAAAGACTGTTATTGCCGGATCTATTATTGTTCCTGGCAGCACCCTCGCTTTTAACCTCTATAGTTACAGCCTGAGAGCGCATTATCTTTCCATCTGCAACGGCAATACCTCCCGGAATCACGATCTTTCCTTTGGTAAGTGGTTGCAGAATAAAAGAGACAGATTTATATTGTGACATCACTCCATTTACATAAGTCATTCCATTAGATTGCATCGGCCCCTGAATCAACCGTAAATTGTTAAAAGACGGGGGGTCTATTTTTTCTACAGACTTTGCATTTTCTATGGTGTATTCTACCTGGATATAATCGTTGATTCCAGGTTGCTTTTCATTTACAACAGTTGAAAACTTTACCTGCGCCACTGTAACACCGGTAAACGATAACGCAATAATTATTATTAAAAAATACTGCAAATATTTTCCGGTAGCATCAAAATTTTTAAACATAAGCGCTTCCAATAATTACCTCTGATA
>CAXSIE010000439.1:0-4819 GCA_964237295.1 uncultured Flavihumibacter sp.
TTGATGCTACCAGATTTTTTACGGCAGTGAACAATGGACCAGGTGTTCCTGAACAGGGATCAATAACCTTGGCTATCTCACGCGTATCACTTTTAAAACATGCCACAAGGCTGATGATAACAAAAAAGAATAAGATTAAAATAGAAATGATATGTCCTCTCTTCATAACTGATTTTAATTCAGAATCGTAAATAGCGCTGCCAGGGTTGCCTTAATGGAAGTATATAAAATATTGTGCTCAGTAATAACTCCATATGTAATTTACTGCTCAACCGATCTTGATTTAGAATAACGGACCATAACATCAATCATAAAAAAAGACCTGCCTAAAACGGCAGGCCTAACACAAAACCCGGATAAAAACTTTATTAAAAATTACTTTTTCTTTTTTAAAGGCTGATACCTCACTCCTAATTGAAGTCCGGCTGAGTTCAATTTTACCGATCCTTCACCTAAACCACTCAAAGGCACTTTTAAATAAGGTTCAGCCAATAGAAATAAGGAGCTTGACAATTTATGTTCATATCCCATTGAAATGTTGAACACGGAAAGATATGCTACGTTATGTTTATAAGTATAGGGCATATGGCGGTACATTCCTGCCGGATTAAAAAAATGCATATCATATGTTTCTCGTTTAAGGATAAACGATGAAAGGCCAGTTGCAACATAAAAATTACCCATTCTTTTTTGCAATGCGTTATACCTGAGTGTTACAGGAATGTCATAAATATAACATTCGGCTTCAGCACTTATGAACTTTGCAATATAAGATCCCGGTTTAACCTTATAATCAGCAGCGCCGGCAGCGTACACCTTTTTGCCAAAATAAAATCCTGTTTGCAAGCTGAGCCTTTTATTAAAACGATATCCTATTCCCACACCATAAACAGCTTTTGTATCTTTAACCGAAATGTTCTTTATACCGGTAGCTTCTCCTCCGGCAGCAGCAAGAAAGTAAAAACCTTTGGAAGAAACACCATCTAATTTTACCTGAGTACTTTTTTTGCTGGTGCTATCAGGACTTTTCAGACTATCATTTTGATTAACAGCTTCGGGAGCTTTTACATTTTCAGTTGAAACAGCAGAAGGTAATAAATCTATGAACCGGCCCGGCTCAAGGGACAAATTATCTGAGCTTTCCACTTCTTTATTATTATAATTATTGTGCAATTCATTGATAGGATTGTAACTCTTTTTTGATTTATTTAATTTGATTGCCGCAATTGGTGTTTCACTTTTTACATTAGCGGATGATACTGTTAGCTTGCTGTGCTTATTCTTTTTAAATTCTTTTATAAAATTATTTGTTGTAACCGGCTCGCTGTTTATTTTTATTTTTTCAGGGTTCAACTTTGCTAACCGGTTATTATGTGGAGAATTGATCTGATTATCAGGTGTTTCATTTATTAAAACCGTTTTATCATGCTGAATAAAACTTCCTGTTTTTTGAGGATAATGCTTTTCAGTATGATCATTTTTCAGGCTGTCAATTTTTGAAACAGCTTTTTTGTTTATTGAAGCGCTGTTATTTATCAATGATGAATTACCAGCAATTTTTTTGGATGGGAATGATATGGAATTATAAACATAAATACCTAATGCAGCAATGCCAACTAACATAAATGAAAACCACCACCAGATAATACCACGACGACGATCTTTATTAAACTCATTATCGAGTTTTACCTCCATCATTTTCCACGCCTCTTCATTAAGAGGTACAGAGATTTCATCTGCTGCCTGGCGGATACGATTATCAATATGATCAAATTGCTGCTTGTCCATATCTGGTTTTCTGTCGTTCGTGAATCATTTTTCTAATATTTATTTTGGCTTTAGCGAGATTAGATTTAGAAGTTCCTACAGAAATTTTTAATTGTTTAGCTATTTCTTCATGTTTAAATCCGTCTATTACATACAAGTTAAAAACGGTACGATAAACAGGAGACAGCTGCTGCACTAACTTGTACACTTCATCGTAAGATAATTTATCAATAGAAGTTTCAGCGTGGTCTTCCATATGAAACAAGTTATCATCTATCGAAACATTCAGCTGATATTTTTGATTCTTGCGAAAATGATCGATTGCGGTATTAACCATTATTTTTTTCATCCAACCTTTCAAAGAGGCCTCCACATCTTCATATCGTGCCTGAAAAGATGCCAGTTCCTTAAAAATCTTCAGGAAACCGTCATTTGCGATTTCCATGGCATCATCATCTGAATGGGCATAGCGCATACATATTGACATTGCATAGCTATAAAAGTAAGTATAGAATTGCTTCTGACTTTCTCTTTGCAGCTTTATGCACCCATGAATAATATTTTCTATATCCTGGCTTATAAGCAAGGTCAAGGTTTTGTGTTCTTTAACATTCGAAATATCTGACTTAAAGGTTGCCTATATAAATTTATAGATTATGAATCAGGATAAAAATCATCGGGACTATTAAAATGATATTTATTTATTGATGCCTGTAAAATGGTTTTCTATCTAAAACTACATGTTTTCCTTAAAAGGATTGTTTTATAAAAAACAAAAAACCCTGTTTGGCTAAACAGGGTTTTTTGTAAAAATCCTTTATCAATTATGCATTTATTTTCCTTTAACCTTGGCTATTACTTCCTCTGCAATATTATTTGGAGCAGGTGAATAATGGCTGAACTCCATGGTAGAGGTAGCCCTGCCGGATGATAATGACCGCAATTGCGTTACATAACCAAACATTTCACTTAGCGGCACCTTAGCCTTGATAACCTGGGCTCCGGCTTTGCTATCCATACCTTCCAGCATTCCACGACGTCGGTTTAAATCTCCGGTTACATCTCCCATGTATTGATCAGGCGTGATAACTTCAATCTTCATGATTGGCTCAAGCAATACCGGCTTTGCTTTTCTGGCTGCCTCGCGAAATCCCTGCTTGGCGCACAATTCAAATGACATGGAATCGGAATCCACTGCATGAAAGCCTCCATCAAACACCCTTATCCACAGGATAACTGGCAAGTACACCTGTTGTCATGCTTGTTTCGAATCCTTTTTGAATGGCAGGAACAAATTCCCGTGGAATAGAGCCTCCAAATAAATCATTAACGAACTGGTAAGAGCCTTTGCCTTCCTTTAAAAACTCTTCATCTGCAGGTCCGAGTTCAAAAACAATATCTGCATATTTACCCCTACCACCAGTTTGCTTTTTAAGTGTTTCCCTATGCTCAATAGTTTGTTTAAAAGCTTCTTTATAAGCAACCATTGGAGCACCCTGGTTGATTTCCACTTTAAATTCACGCTTCATGCGGTCAACGATGATCTCAAGGTGCAATTCACCCATACCGCTTAAAATAGTCTGACCTGTTTCTTCATCGGTTTTAACCTTCAATGTCGGATCTTCTTCAACAAGCTTTGCAATAGCCATTCCCATTTTGTCAACATCCGCCTGAGTTTTAGGCTCTACTGCTATTGAAATAACAGGTTCCGGGAAGGTCATAATTTCCAACACTATCGGATGGTTTTCATTACAGAGCGTATCACCGGTTTTAATATCTTTAAAACCCACGGCAGCGCCAATATCACCGGCTTCTATAAAATCTACCGGGTTCTGCTTATTAGCATGCATCTGCATAATACGGGATATACGTTCGTTTTTCCCGGTGCGTGTATTTAATACATACGATCCTGAATCCAGGTGACCACTATAAGCCCGGAAGAATGCCAGCCTTCCCACAAAAGGATCTGTCATAATTTTAAACGCCAATGCCGCAAAAGGTTCTTTTGCATCCGGTTTGCGCGTGATTTCTTCTCCTGTATCAGGATTTGTTCCCTTAACCGCTTCAATATCAAGAGGACCGGGTAAATACCTGATGATAGCATCAAGAGCTGTCTGAACACCTTTATTTTTGAAGGACGAGCCACAGATCATAGGAATAATCGAGATATCAATAGTAGCCTTTCTGATAGCATCATGAATTTCATCCTCTGTAATTGTATTAGGATCATCAAAAAATTTCTCTAAAAGATTTTCATCATAATCGGCCACGGCTTCAATAAGATGCTGCCTCCATTCATTCACTTCTTCCACCATATCATCCGGAATAGGCACTTCCTTAAAAGTCATTCCGCGGGTTTCTTCATCCCAGATAATGCCCTTCAGGGTTATGAGGTCAACAATACCTTTATAATTATCTTCAGCACCGATTGGAAGTTGCAAAGGCACTGCTTTAGCGCCAAGCATTTCCTTAACCTGTTTTACAACATTTAAAAAATCAGCGCCTGAACGATCCATTTTATTTACAAAACCAATACGGGGAACCTTGTACCGGTTTGCCTGGCGCCATACGGTTTCACTTTGAGGCTCCACCCCGCTAACTGCATCGAATAAAGCCAGCAGCCCGTCTAACACACGAAGGGAACGTTCTACTTCAACAGTGAAATCCACGTGCCCCGGTGTATCAATAATATTAAATTTGTAAAGCTTGCTATCCGCATTTTTCTGGCCCTGGGTTGTTGGGAAATTCCAAAAACAGGTGGTAGCTGCGGAAGTAATGGTAATACCTCTTTCCTGTTCCTGAGCCATCCAGTCCATTGTGGCGGCTCCATCATGAACTTCTCCAATTTTATGGTTAACTCCAGTATAATACAGAATACGTTCTGTAGTAGTAGTTTTACCGGCATCAATATGAGCCGCAATTCCAAAATTTCTTTGATATCTTAAGTCTGACATGACTTCTTTATTTGTAGTTATTAATGACTAATATCGTTTCCATTTCAAGAGCATCTGATACACAGCAACCTGGCTGATATGAATCTCTGCGTTAATTC
>CAXSIE010000440.1:0-2549 GCA_964237295.1 uncultured Flavihumibacter sp.
ATTGCCAGCGTTCAGGCAAGGCACTGGAAGGTTCTCCGGAAAAAAACCTCGGATACGGCTGGATGTCGCGTATCTGACCGGTTTTCCTGTCAAATCTTGTGATGAGCGCACCCTGGCTCCCGGAATAAAATATATCCGGATTTTTCGGATCCTGTGTTACATAGCCGCTTTCACCGCCGCCTACTGCGTAAGACCAACCCCTGCGCTTGGTTGAATTATTTCTTGCAGACATAAAATCCCATTCTTCGTTTGGAACGGCGATGGTTGAATTATCCTGTTGTGCACCTGCAACATGATAAGGAAAATCACTTGTGGCAATGATATGGTACAACTGCGCGGTAGGAAAGTCTTCATCCGTCCAGCTTTTGCCGCCATTCTCAGAAACCGCACCTCCGCCGTCATTTGCGGTAACCATTCGCATCGGGTCATTTGGGTCTATCCACAGATCGTGGTTATCGCCATGAGGAACACGGATGGTGGTATTAAAAGTAACACCGCCATCGGTAGATTTAAAAAAGCCTACATTTAAACCGTATAAACCATCTTTATCTTTCGGATCGGCATAGATGCGCGAATAATAAAAAGCCCGCTGGCGAAGTTTGCGTTCTTTATTAACGTATTTCCATGTCATGCCGGCATCGTCTGAACGATAGATTCCACCGGAATCAGATTCTACAACAGCCCATACCCTCGAAGAATCAACAGGAGAAACAGCTACCCCGATTTTTCCAACCAGACCTGTAGGCATACCAGGTTTTTTTGTAAGGTTTTCCCAGGTATCTCCACCGTCTTTAGATTTGTACAAACCACATGCGCCTCCGCCACCCCACATTTTCCAGGGTGTTCGGTATACTTCCCAGATAGTAGCATACAATATACTGGGGTTGGTTCTGTCTATAACCAGTTCTTCAGCACCCGCTTTATCATTAACATAAAGCACTTTCTTCCAGGTCTTTCCTCCGTCTTTCGTACGGAAAACACCCCTTTCCTCATTCGGGCCATAAGGATGCCCTAACGCAGCTACATAAACGATATCCGGATTCGTAGGATCCACCCGTACCCTGGAAATGGCCTGGGTGTTTTTTAAGCCTATGTTCTTCCATGTTTTTCCTGCGTCGGTAGATTTATAAACGCCATCGCCCTGCATGATATTACCTCTGAATTCTGTTTCACCCATTCCGATATAAACAATATCCGGATTGGTTTCAGCAACGGCTACTGCCCCAACAGATGAACTTCCGATCTGGCCGTCAGTAACCGGTAACCAGTTCAGTCCTCCGTCGGTTGTTTTCCAAAGCCCGCCGCCAACCGCACCGAAATAATACTCATTCTTGCGGGTAGGACTACCCGCAGCGCCCAATGAGCGGCCACCCCTGTTAGGACCGATGTTCCGGTACTTCATTCCTTTGTAGATATCCATTGCGGATTGCTCGCCGGGTGGTGCTTTGGCAACCATAGGTGCTGAATTGCCCTGTGCGGTAAGTTTTGTACCATGTAACAGGATATAACCGGCTATCGCAATAAGGCAAACCTGTATAGTGAGGGAATTTTTAATCATTATAGCAATCAAAATTTAGCGTGTTTATAATATCAGGAGCGGAAAAATTATTTATAAGCTTCGTTCTGAATCATGTTGGTATTTGCATTCACATCAAAAGACGGTATAGGGAATACCTGCCTGCCTGCAACTGTCAGCGCAACATTGGGACCGTTTTTCCTGTCTATTCCCGTTAATTTCGTTAAACCATTGCCGGTACGCACCAGGTCAAAAAAGCGGTGGCCTTCTTCAGCAAATTCAAGCTTTCTTTCCTGCAATATAGCAGATAATAAATTAGCCTGTCCGGTAATAGCCATAGCATCGCAGCCTGCCCGCATGTGTACTTTATTAAGGTCCGCCAAAGCGCCGGTTAAGTCGTTGAGCTGTGCCTTTGCTTCGGCACGGTTGAGGTACATTTCTGCAATCCTTATCACATGTATATTATCAACATTACCTGCCATTTTATATTTTGTAGGATAGTATAGTTTAGAGGTATTGTCATAGCCGAACAATTTTCCTCTTGAATCTTTGGGATCAGCAGTAGCTTCAGTGTAATAACCCAGGTGGGCGCATAAATCACCCCTTCCTCCGCCAGCCGATGGGAAATACCAGTTACGGATACCGCTTTGATCACTGGCAGTAAAGTTCAATTCAAAAATTGATTCTGAGGTGAGCTTGTTATCAAAGATATTGCTGAAAGTTGTTTGTAACACATATTTGGTATCGGCTATAACAAGGTCTGCATACTTAAGTGTCTGATCGAACTTTTTTTCATACATATAAAAACGGCTTAACAAAGCCCTTGCTGTGCCTTTCACCGACTGAGACCGGTTATCGTTATATGTTTCAGGTAACAACTCAAGAGCTTTTAAAAGATCGCTTTCTATCTGGTCGTATCCTGCCTGGAGGGTAGGACGGGAAGGGAAGGAAGATTCATCAATTTTGGTAGAGGGTGTTAGCACAATGGGAACCGCCATAGTGCCCACTACACCAGGAACCCCTCCGAACAACC
>CAXSIE010000440.1:2559-4806 GCA_964237295.1 uncultured Flavihumibacter sp.
GTTGAGGTCAAAAGAAGCAAGGCCACGGATAAAGTAAGCCTGTCCTAAATAAAGGTTTTTTTGTGCGGCGCTGGCATCTGTTAAGTCAGCAACTTTGGCAATGATATTATTTGCCTGGTTGATGGCCCTGTAGCCTCTGTAATAAAAATTACCTACTTCCGTATTGCCTGAAGTAACCTGGTAAGTATCCATTTCACGATAAAAATCCCAGGTGCCCACACTTTGTGCGATATCAGAAGAAACGTCACTGCAGATCTGAAAATTACGCCCGTAATAACTGCCGTTCTGCAATTCATTGTACAGTCCGGCAACTGCAACAGCGGCGCTTTTATTATTAGTGATAGCCTTGCTTTCATCAACGTCAACTATAGATGTTTGATCCAGCACTTTTGTGCAGGCATTGCCCAAAAATAAAACAGCCATCAGAAGCATGGAAGAAGCAAATCTGTATATCAGCATGCCGGAAAAGGACCGGTTAACAATAGAACACTTTTTTTTATTATAAGATAATAATGTCATAATTGATGCTTTATAATTAAAAACTAATGTTGAAACCGCCCATTATTGTTCTTGGTGAGGGCATGGAAAAAAATTCAATACCCTGTGTCAGTGCTGTTGAAGCAGTGCCTGTTAACTCAGGATCAAGGCCGGTGTATTTTGTGATGGTAATAAGGTTTTGCGCTGAAACATACAACCTTAGTGTTGAAAGATGCAATTTTGTAAGAAACGTTGAAGGAAGATTGTAGCCGAATGAAATATTTTTCAGGCGCATATACGAACCATCTTCCAGGAACCTTGATGGCCTCAGGTTACTGGCATAATTTGCAGCATTCATTTTTGGAATCATAGTGATATCACCAGGATTTTGCCACCTGTCTAACTGGCTGGTTGAATAATTTGTCGCCCTCGTTCCACCGTGTTCCAGAAAGAAACGATTCCAGTTCAGCTGTTTGTTGCCGTATGAATATTGAAAGAAGAACATCAGGTCGAAATTTTTATAATTCAATGTATTGGTAAAACCTCCAAAAAATGTAGGATTGGCGGTACCTACAATCTTACGGTCAACGTTAGGGTCGAATTTTCCATCGCCGTTTACATCGGTCCATGTGGGAGCACCTGTTTTTGGATCTACACCTGTCTGCTCGTGCAGGTAAAAGGAATACATTTCAGCTCCTTCCTCGTACCGGAATATGTCCCTGTTATACACAACAAAGGGGGATGCCAGTTTCAGGATTTTATTTTTATTGCCTGATATATTGAAGTTGAAGTTCCAGTTAAGTCCCCTGGTATTTCTAAGTATATCTGCAGTGATAGCGAGTTCCCATCCTTTATTTTGTAACGATCCGAAGTTCTCATATAAACTTTCAAATCCGGTGGACCTTGGGGTTGGTACCTGCAGAAGAAGATCCACGGTTTTTTTATAGTAGTAATCGGCAGTGATAGTAATCCTGTTTTTAAACAAACCAATATCTATTCCAACATCTGTCTGTTTAGTTGTTTCCCATTTAAGATTGGGGTTGGCCAACTGGCTCGGTGTAGTTCCGGCTAATGAAGCATAAGCCGCTGCTCCTGACCATAACCCCCTTGATGCAAAATCGGCGATATTCTGATTACCGGTATGCCCATAACTTCCCCTTACTTTAAAGTTACTGATCGCCGGGATCCTTTCCATAAATTTTTCTTCCGTTAAAACGTATCCAACCGCCGCGGATGGAAAATTACCATATTGATTTTCTTTACCGAACCTGGAAGAACCATCATGGCGGAATGTAAGCGTAGCCAGATATTTTCGATTGAAATCATAAGTAAGGCGACTGAATCCGGACGCAAGTCCCCAGCTTGAACCGGTGGTACTGGCAGTTTGTACTGCAGCGGAAGAAATAGTTCTGAAATCATCACTGGGAAACTGGGTTCCACTGGCTCTGGAGCTATAGGTTTTAGATTCCTGCGACGAAACTCCTGCAACCAGGTTAAATGTGTGTTTACCAAAAACCTTGGCATAAGTAAAATAGTTTTCCTGCGCCCATATAACATTATTAAGTGAAATTACCTGTGCGGAACCATTCACCGAAAATCCAGCATTTGTCCACGTGTCATCATATAAACTTTCAAACACATTACTATAGTCAACGCTGAAATTAGCCCTGAACTTCAGGCCTTTCAGGATATCCAGTTCTGCATAGGTTGTAGACAACAGGCGATTGGTGGTCATTGATATTTTTGAATGTTCAACTGCTGCTATAGGAT
>CAXSIE010000441.1:0-2150 GCA_964237295.1 uncultured Flavihumibacter sp.
AGCCAGGAGTCCTTTTTTCTCTATTCTTTCAATTGATTCAAATCGCAATTCGCGACGCTTTATCATTTCCGGTGAATACTTCTCATTGATAATTTTTAGTATAAGAGAAACATTTGTATCTTTTGTGCCTTCAAGCTCTAATATGTTTTTTGCCGTGTGAACTGCTTTCTCACTCGGAACCAGGGAAAACGATCCTGAAATTCTCTGGCGGATCATACTGAAAATAAACTCGTCGATTGACGGTATTATTATTTTTCTATCCTGCAAGAATACCTGCATGGGATGTCCCCTGAAGGCTGCAAGTGTTCCGATAACTGCAAAAGCGGAAAGCCCGCTGTCAGGAGACACGGTTTGGGAAGACAGTCCTACAGCCTGCGACATATACAGGTCTTGTGTGGCAAGGTTCCATTTTCTTCTACTGTATTCAGCCAGTTTATCCAGTGATTGTAGCTTCAGGTCCAGGTTTAAATCCGCTTTTAAGTTCTGGTATGACAAGTTTTCCGGTAAAATGCTTCCTATTTTACCGGTAACCATTTCCTTCCTGTTTCTCTCGAATGTATAAATAAAATCAGTAAGCTCCGCCCTATCCCTCGGTATCAGGAATGACCAATTTATTGATTCGGTTTCCCTGTGGTTGGCAGCCATTTCACAGAGTTGTGGCAACATTACATCAGCAGGTAAAATATAATTAGAAATTTTAAAATTAAGGTCAGGTATTTTGTAAAGCGATTTTAGTATATCGTAAGCATTCAACTCATAATCCATGCTTGCAAACAAACGGATACGGGCCGACCTGATAAGCAGTTCATTTATATCCCATTTCTTTTCCAATAAATCGTTACTGTCCCATTCTGACAATAACTTATCGGAGTATGCTATATCTCCCAGTTCATAAGCCAGCATGGCACCAATAATATCGCGGTCTCTCCGCACCTGGGTATTATCGGTAATTGCCGCACTACTCAGTAATTTACCGGCACCGGCACGGTCATTATTTTCCCGCAACACCCATGCATCATAAATAAGTAACGGGCTGCCGGAAAGCCGCTCATGGTTTTCCTTTAATATTCCTGCAACCGGACCTATGCGCGCCTCTCTGCTGATAACATTCCTGATCCGCTGTAATGCATCTTTTTCCCAGGCTTTCTGATCCGGAATCGCTGTGGCTTTCTGAATGCGGTCTGTTAGCCATTTCCTTTCCCGGACTGCTGTAACGGGCAGGTCTTCATCTGCATCAAGTAATAACAGGTAGCAGTCGTCTTTCCACAATTTCTCAGCATCCTGTATGCGGCCAAGCCTGAGGCTATGATAAATAAGCTCTGACAAATTCCTTATATCATGGAGATCGCTTTTTGCATACCATCCTGCAGCACGGGTGTCTATTTCTTTCACGCGGTCAGTATTCCTGGCTTCTAAAAGTTTCAATGTTGCTGACCGGACCTCCGGACGAACATGCAACACCTCCACTTCTCCTGTTAATACAAGGGAAACATTGCCTGACTGGCTTTCTATTTCGGTTACAAGGCCCATTTCACGGATGAGACGGGAAAATATTTCTTCCGGTGCGAGTGTTTCGGGTAAATTGTCGTAGAAAACTTCTGCAATCATTTTAAAGCTTACATTCCTCACCACCAATACATCAGCGGCTATTGGTTGTAACGCCGGATCAATTACCCTGTCAAGTATTCTCTGATAAAGAAACCCCTCCACCAGGTAATTTTCTAACGATCCCTGCAATTCGAGTATGTCGCCCCCTTCCTTTACAAGCCTTGCTGCCAGCTTAAGTATCAACGGAACACCCCCGGATGCCTTCACTACAATATTGATCTCTTTTTCATCTGTGATGTTATTGGCCTGCAACCATTCTGAAGCATTTATTGAATCCATTCCCCTCAGAGCAATGGTTGTTGCTTCACGGTTGTTAAGAGTCAATGATTTTACAGGTGCACGCCCGCTTACAATCACGTGAAGATTTGGTAGTCCTTTCATTAGTCTTTTCAGTACCTGCCATATTTCCTGGTATTTCCTGGAATATTGGGCTATTTCAAAACCGTCAAGAATTATAAGGGGAGGAAAAGAATGGTCAATAACAGCTGCCAGGGCCAAACCAATTTTTTCCGCACTCTCTTCCCAATTTGTTTCAGCCACGT
>CAXSIE010000441.1:2160-4800 GCA_964237295.1 uncultured Flavihumibacter sp.
CAACTGCACAGATGCCTGTTCAATAATAAGGCTTAACACGGATAAAGCATCATCAGGCGCCAGATCGGCCCGATCAAAATCTAGCCAGAGTAAAAGAGGATCGTTGGTTAAGTTTAATACAAACCTTGAAATAAGAGCGGATTTACCTACACCACCTATTCCCCATATAGTTAAAGGCCCTTCTTCTTTGCTACCATACCAGTTTTTTAATTGGGATAATTCGTTAGTCCGGCCACGAAAATCCGGACCAGCCAATATTGCCAGTCTGTTTCTTGTTCTTCTCTTCTCCAATACAATATTAATAACTCCCGCACCTGGCAGCCCGGGTATCGTATCGCCAAACCATCGTACTGCCTGTAACCAGAAAGGAAGCGCTGCATCTTCAATCTTTTCAGGAGCGTAAGGCGGCCCTTTTAATATCTGGTCAATTACTTTGTCAGCGGCATTCTCTCTGTTCTTGTAATTACGGGCGTTTCTAAGTTCCTGAATGGAGCCTGCTTCGCGAATGATACGCTGCCGGTCATTAATGCGCAAAGACCATTTAGCAGATAAAGGATCTATCACATAAGGCTTCAGCCACTCTTTTTCTTCCGATGTTATAATATTAAGGTCAATGTTCCATTCCAAAGCCATATTTAATAAAAAAGTCTTTCCTTTAGTATTTTTTTCTACAGCAACAGGTTTTTTGTCAGGAGAAGAAACAGACAGGTCGGCAAGCCTGTGGAATTTGGCGATTTCCGCCCATTCAGGTTTATTGCTCAGCGTTTCCAGTACTTCTTCCAATGATATCCCCTGGTTGCGATCTGTTTCTTCCACACCGGAACCGTAGCCCTTTAACGATCCTATATGAATACCTGCCACAGCCCCTTTCGCACTCAATATCGGGCAACCACCCGAGCCTCGTTGCGTATCGGCATTATGCTTTACAACAGAATCGGTAATTTCTAAAATTTCACCTATACTAATCTTAAGTTTCCGATCACTTGCCACATATTGCAACAAAAAAATTTGTTCTATTTCCTGAATGCTCCTGAGATCAAGAGGCAATACCCGGTCAGGAAAAGATCTTTTCAGGCGGAGCAGCACCAAACTTATCTTTGTCTCGTTATTTACAGAAGAAGATGAAAGAATAGCGGCTTCAACTTCAAGTCCATGCCCATCAGCCCCGGGAAACAGGCACCAATATTCTGTTTCCGGATTAGTTGCTACAACATAACCCGGAATTACCAACAGGTTTTCCGTGATAAGCCAGGCTGTAGCAACGTAGTTTAATTCATCTTTATCAGTTTTTGGTCTTATTAATACAATACCCCTGGCCGCCTGTTGCAGGGATTCCAGCAGCGCAGAAAAATCATATATCTTACTATACCTTCCAATGATCATTCTGTTTGCTTTAAAGAGTTTTCAGGAGATCAGCAACTGCAAGATGGATACGTTCGATTCTTGACAAAGGTTGATCATTGTCATTGGCCGGTATGGGCGCTTCCGCGTCAGCGATTATTTTTTCCGCTTTTTTAACCAATGCATCCTGCTGTATCTGACGGCCATTTTTCATACACCAGTTTTGAATCATTTCCTCCAAATGCGTTTTATTTACGTCAAATTCGTTGATTCTTTCTTCATTCCAGGTTTCTCTTTTCCATTTAGTAGGAAGTTTTTCATCCGGGTAATGTATCAACATCAGCCTAAAGTACTTACTAAAAATAGGGTTGGCCATATGTAACACGAACTGATCAAAAAACAGCCTTATTTCTTTTGGAAGCAAAGGCGCTTTCTCAGGGGCCGGCCCTATTCCCAGGTCATCCATTGCTATCCACAAGTACTTTTTATTTTTTCCGGCAAATTCCTGAAGCCGCCTGCATATGGTGCTATACCATGCGGGATCGGTAGATAAGGGGATTTGATCCAGTATGGCGGGAGTATCGCCAACAGCAATAAGAAGTTCAGACAAAACGTCTTTCAAAGTAACTACTATAGGACTAAACATATAAACCGGCTGAGCATTTTTTTCACGGGCCATGCCTTCAAATAAATGCCTGCAGTAACTTTTGCCGGTTTTAGGTTCCCCCCTTACAAGTAATACTTTTACAGTATTGGAATCAGTTCCCAACAATTCCAACTTTTCACTCAACGTAGTACGGTCGAGCATAATAATTGTGTCTACAATAGCGCCGGGCTCGCCTACCAACCCTGCATCGTTAACTTTTTGCAGGGCGGCTTTAAGAAAAGGTGTAGGATTGACCTGCATCAAATTATCACAAAGTGTTTTTAATAAATGCCTTGATGATAATTTTTCCAGCGCTTCTTTCCATATATTTTCCGCTGACTGACCAAGGAAAAGCTGTGTTAGTGCCGGTGCACAAGCTTTATACGTAATATCAATTTCCTGGGCGGAATTGATTACAATGGAAATCGCCTTCCAAAATTCCATACATTCAGGCCTGTGCCATGGATATTGTAACTCATCAAAGATAACATGCATATTATCCAGTGACTTTATAATTAAACAAACCTTATTTGTTCAAGATCAGCCAGCGCACCTGCGGAAGCATCAGTAGCTTCATTTGAAACGCTCAATGGATCGAAGCCGGTAAGACTACCAAAAGACAAACCTGTAAGCCGTTCAATAGAAGCTACTGA
>CAXSIE010000442.1:0-4798 GCA_964237295.1 uncultured Flavihumibacter sp.
GGGGTGAAGAAAATTACGATGAATCAGAGAAAAAGGCTTACCCTGATGACCTGGAAAGCCAACTCGAAACTATCGACAGTGGCATTGTATTGCCGATTTTGTACCCTCAGAGCAACGAATCTGCCGCTTCAAAAATTCAAAAACATATCTTGCTGGTTGATGATAATAAAGAACTCCGTTTGTTTTTAAAACAGGCATTAGAAAAACACTATTTTATTTATGAAGCCGGTGATGGCAACGCTGCTTTGGAAATAGCAACAGAAAAGGTTCCAGACTTAATTATAAGCGATGTAATGATGCCGGGAATGAATGGAATAGAGTTTTGTAAAAAGATTAAAGACACATTTGAAACAAGCCACATCCCTTTTATTATTTTATCTGCAAAAGAGGCCTTAGCCAGTAAAATAGAAGGCATGGAATCCGGAGCTGATTATTACTTTGCCAAGCCACTGAGCATTGATCTTTTACTGCTAACAGTTCACAACATATTTGAGCAGGACAAAAGGCTTAAACTTAGACATACGAATAACTATCTGTCAGAAGCTACAGAGCTTGTTCATTCTGAAAAGGACAAAGAATTCTTTCAAAAAATGCTGAATATTATTGAGGAAAATATTCAAAACAGCAACCTGGATGTTGATTTTCTATGTGAACAATTGTACATAAGTAGAACAAAACTTTACCAGAAGATTAAAAGCATATCCGACCAATCTGTAGGTGAATTTATACGAACTATTCGTTTAAAACGGGCCATCCAGATCATGACACATGAAGCAGTATCAATGAATGAGGTGGCGGATAGAATAGGTTTGCAAAGTGGTTCCAACTTTTCAAGAGTGTTTAAAAAGGAATATGGACAATCGCCGCTGCAGTTTATTCAATCGCTGAAAAAAAATCCGACCGGCTAATGTGGCTATCAGCCTTCAGCTATCAGCTATTAGGAGGAAACACATCAAACACCGTTTTCTTACTGATAGCTGATAGCCAAAACTCATTTAAGGTTAACACAAAACCGGGACGTGTAATCTCTGGATATCATCTTCGAAAAAACTTTTTTATCATCGTCACATCAACTTAATCAAATTATGAAAAGTAAATACGTCAACAGATTACTTGTATTGTTGTTACCGATACTAATCACAGTGCTCTCGGCCCTTAAATATAAAAACAGGCAGGATGAAATACCTAATGCCGGCTTAACAATGCCTCAAGGTTTTAGCGCCGTAAAATTGATTGAAGGAATTGGAAAAGTAAGACATATTGCGATAACACAAAATGGAGATATCTATGCGAGGTTAGTTAAACCGGTTAACGGGCAAGGTACTCTGCTGTTACAACAAAAAGATGGCAAGGCCACGGTAAAAACTGGTTTTGGCAATTACGGCGGTACAGGCGTGAGATTATACAAAGGTTATTTGTATACTGCGTCCAACTCAGAGATATTCCGCTATAAGGTTGATAAGAACGAATGGGTGATAGATACCAATGCGCGGGAAACCATTGTTACAGGTTTATTGGATAAAGGCACTCATGAAACCAAGTCTATCATGATGGACAACGTAGGCAACATGTATATCCCGATCGGTTGCCCTTTAAACTCATGCCAGGAAGAAGACAGGAAAAGAGGATCAATGGGAATCCCGGGGTGCCCATTGTTAGAAATAAGTGGAGGCGTATGGCAATTTAAACCTGATAAATTAAATCAGACATATGCTAACGGAACCCGATTTGCGACGGGTTTGAGAAACGTTGTAGCGGTAGACTGGAACACTCAAACTAATCAACTTTATGTAATGCAGCATGGCCGAGACCAGTTAGACAATATATTCCCGGACCTGTTCACTGCCAAACAAAATGCCGAAATACCTGCCGAGTGTATGTATGCCTTAAAGAATGGCGATAACGCAGGCTGGCCGTATATATATTACGACCGGTTACAACATAAAAAAATACAAATGCCGGAGTATGGCGGCGACGGCAAAAAAGAAGGCAGCGCCGAATATATTGACCCGGTTGCTGCATACCCGGCTCACATGGCGCCTGATGACATTTTATTTTATACAGGCAATCAGTTTCCCGACAAGTATAAAAATGGCGCGTTCATCGCGTTTCACGGCTCATGGAACCGCAGACCCGAACCCCAAGCAGGCTATTATGTCATCTTTCAGCCTTTTAAAAATGGTAAGCCTTTTGGCGATTGGGAGGTTTTTGCAGATGGCTTTTCCGGATCTCCGGAACAAACCGCATCTGGCCGCGCAGATCATCGGCCATGTGGCCTGGCACAAGGGCCTGACGGTTCTTTATATGTAACTGATGATGTAAAGGGTGCCATATATAAAATCAGTTATGATAATCGAGTGATATCGCAACCAGCTACTTCGCAAGTAAAAAAATCACTTCATAAAGATTCGATCGATAAAAAAACTATTAATAAGATCCCGGTTGCGATTAAAGATTCTTATAACGCCGGAGCAATTGTATATTCACAGAACTGCGCCACCTGCCACCAGGACGATGGCCGCGGCGTTCAAGACATGAACGCACCACTTGTAAAAACAAATTTTGTGTTGGGTAATAGAACCCGTTTAATTAATGTACTGCTCAAAGGTTTAAGCGGCATTAAGATTAATGGTGAAACTTATAGCAACGTTATGCCATCGCAGAACTTTTTAACCAATAAACAAATTGCCGACGTTTTAACCTATATACGTAACAGTTTTGGCAATAAGGTGACCGCAATTACCCGTGCAGACGTTGCAGCTGTGCGTAAAATGAAATGATATAATAACTGAATCTGTGCATAATAAAATACATGGGCCGGAATGTTGTGCTGCTGATAAAAATCCTTTTGCCGCAGACCACTTTTCTGCCATTGTTCTATCAGGGCCATCATTGCTTTGCGATCATTCTCTCGTAAAGGCATACTTGTAATTTTTGACTTACAAATATCCGGGCGTTAAATCACATAAGCAATGGCGGATTCGCCGGTGGCTTACGTAACATCCGCCATTGACAACCTGTCTTAACCAAATATAGAATCGCATCTATGATGTGCCGCAACTCATATTCTCGGCTTCTTTGTGTATCTAAGTATTTTGAGATAACTTCCCATTGGCTGTTGCTTGGTAAGATTTTATATAAAGTGCTTATTTTCATTTGTTTGGGAACTATTGTGATCTAGTGATTTTTTTAAATATAGTTATGCGGAAATTTTTAACCCCTACATTCACATACTCAAAAACTCAAAAATATAAGGTTACAATTTTGATAGAGACTCAGTAAATTGTTTTGCGGCATTTTAATTGCACCTGAATCATTGTAAAAATTACATGGTCAAAATAATTAATGCCAACTTGTTTCTTTCCGCTTTGCTAATGTTTATTCTTAGCTTTAAAACAGCGTTTGGCCAGGATTCCATTTATAAAATGTCGAAACCTGTTTTCGTTGATGCAATGTTACTGTACGATGTTCCTCAGAGCTATGGTATTTCAGCCGATGTTAGTTACCCTTTTTCATCAATTATAAAAAACCGCATTTCAAAACGAGGCAGGTTGTTTACAAGGCAGAAAGATAGATTCTGGGGAGTAGCTGCAACTGCATACAGATACCCCTACAATTATACCGGGGTATTATTAATGCCCTTTGTTGGAACCCGGCATTTTGTCAATACTCATATTTTTTTTGAAACATCATTAGGCGTTGGAGTACTGCGAAGTTTTTATGATGGAAAGGTATATGAAGTCGATGTATCGGGCAATGTAACAGAGAAACCGATTTTTGGAAGGTTTTATGTAACAACTCATTTGTCTTGGGCGTTCAATCTCCTGATACAAAAGGTCGGTAGCAAAACCTTAGCCTTACAAGTCAGGCCTTCAATATGGTTTCAATTTCCATTTGAAAGCTTTATCAAACCACACCTTTCTTTAGAAGCCGGTATAAAATATGAAATTAATAACCGAAGCGTAAAATGCCGGACAATTACTAAACACTCAGGTAAATGAAGCAAGCCAATTACATTTTCTTTTTTACCTGCTTGCTTTTAACTATGACTGCTTGTAAAAAACAACCTGTTTCCTTATCAGCTAATGCTGATGAAGTATTTTGGGTTACCGATAATGGAGCTGATATGCCGGTTTGGGTACAGGGAAATACAGCGTCTAAAGTGATTGTATTGATTGTGCATGGAGGACCGGGAGAAGGTTCAGCCAGTTACAACAACTACGAAACGCAAAAACAAAAAGAAAAATACGGGTGGGCTTTCTGGGATAAACGCAACTCGGGTGCTTCTTCTGGTAACAGCAACTTCAAACAACTGACATTTCCACAAATGATCAATGATTTAAAGTCAGTAGTAAAGGTGCTCAAATATCGCTATCAAAATGCAAGTATTTTTTTATATGCTCACAGTTTTGGTGGTTTGCTTGCTGCCGGTTATTTGGTTGATGGACAAAATCAAAACGACCTGAGAGGGTGGATTGAAATTGATGGAGCGCACAATTACCCCCTTACAAATTCTGAGTCTAAAAAAGCCTTGATTGATACCGGAACATCAGAAATTGCAAAAGGAAGAAATGTAGCTGCATGGCAGGAAATAGTTGACTATTGCAAAACTCATAACCCCCGTAAATCATTTAAGTCCAGTGAACAAATTGAAATTTATGCCCATAAAGCTGAAGGATACATGGGTATTACTCCAAGTACAGTAAACACAAACATCTTTTCTCGCGAAGATCCTTTTAGCCTGTTAGTGAATTATTATAAAATTTACTATACCTCTAGTGGAGATGATTTTATAGGA
>CAXSIE010000443.1:0-4792 GCA_964237295.1 uncultured Flavihumibacter sp.
ATCCAGGTCATATTTTTCTTTACGCACCTGTTCGGCATAATAATTCCAGTCCCAGGGTTGTAATATGGTATCGCCACCTTGTCTACTCATCATAGTCTGAATGTCTGAAGCTTCTGTTGTTGCTTTGGCAGTGGTAGACGTTACCAGCTTTGCAAAGAAATCATTTACCGCTGCCGGTGACTTGGCCATCTGATCCTGTAACTTCCATTCGGCATAATTAGAAAAGCCCATCAGCTTTGCTTTGTTAGCCCGAATCCTGGCTATCTGGTTGATGGTATTGCGGGTATCATTAGAATCGTTTTTCTCCGCACGGTTCCAGGATGATTCAAATAATTTTTGACGAACCGCCCTGTTTGACAAGGATTGTAATGCCGGCTGCTGGGTAGTGTTTTGTAAAGGAATCAACCACTTATTGCTGAGGTTTTTAGCTTTGGCATCGCGTGCCGCCGCATCAATTTCAGAGGGAGACAAACCTGCCAGTTCTGAGGAGGCGGTCAGTATCAGGTTGCCTTCTTTTCCAGCGCCCAGCAACTGGTTGGTAAATTTGGCACTGAGGGAAGCTTCCTGTTCATTCAGTTTTTTAAGACTGGCTTTATCAGCATCTGAAAGTTTTGCGCCGGCTAATACAAATTGCTGGTAAACGTACTCCAGCAGGCGTTTTGATTCAGCGTCCAGTTCAATTCCCAGCCGGTTATTATAAACAGTTTCAATTCTTTTAAATAGTTTATTGTTAAGATAAATAGCGTCCTGGTGGGCGGCCAGCAGGGGTGCTTCCTCTTCCTGTAATTGTTGCAGTTGCGGGTTTGTATTCGCCGAGGATAACAAATTAAAAATATTGTTGACGCGGTCAAGCAACCGGCCACTTTTTTCAAGTGCCACGAACGTGTTCTCAAAAGTAGGCGCTGCAGGGTTGTCGGCAATTTTTATCACTTCATTCAAATGAACCTTCCTGCCTTCCTCAAATGCAGGTTTAAAATCACTGTCTTTTATTTTGTTGAAAGCCGGAGCCTGGTAAGGTAAAGTACTTGCGCTGAACAAAGGGTTTGATGATGCAGGCACGGTTTGGTCTTTTACTGTTTTATTTTGGCAGCTAAAGTTACCGCCTGCAACAATCAATATTGCTAACAGCAGTTTTAACACTTGTTTCATTGGATCGTTTTAAAAGATAATTAATTTTTGAAACCGGGGTTTCTTCAAACCAAAAATAATCAATTACATGGTATGCTGTATTGACGTATTACTTATCAGTCTTCCGGACAGTTTTTAACCTGCGGTTAAAGAAAAACACCAGCGACTAATCAGTTAAAACGAAAACTGCTTTTTAATTTATTAAGAACTTCATCTTTAAATTCTTTTCCATTTGTAGTGATGCATACGGTGGTTTTTCCTTTTGAAAAATAAATAAACTGGCAGTGCCCACCGGCGGCCTGTATACTTTTTATTTTACAATTGATTCCACAGAGGTTGTTATGATATATTCCGGTCCAGTTAGCTCCTTTAATGTTTTCGGCTTTAACATTGTTGTTCACCTGGTCTGTAGTAATATATGTGTTACCGGTTTTAGTATATCCATCATTGATTAAAGTAGTGTCTAACCCGGACTTATAAAAGAACATTCTGAAAACGATCCCTTCAAAACAGTCTTTATAAATTTTTTTTTCAGCAGTAGTTACAGGCACACCAACAAAGCCAGCCTGTTCTTTGCTATACTGTATGATCCAGTAATCCGGAATATCAACAGAAAATTTATAAGTAGTATTAGTGTATGTTTTGTATTGAGTGGTTTGTCCAATTACTCCACTATTAAAAATGAAAATTGTCAGTAAGAAGATCGATAACCTGTTCATAATTTTTTAAAGGCTTTTAAAGTTGAAAATCTCATCATTGCGCAATACACAACGCTGAATGATGGTTTTAGTTTATTTACACCAAGCATCATTATTATTTTGATCAAAGTGCTATTTCATTTCTTTTTCAAAGCACAAACTGTTTTCAATACCGGCGTACTGTCCATAGTTAGGAATAATCGTATAGCCGTTATTTTTGTACAGTTCAATTGCTTCCGGCTGCCGTTTACCGGTTTCTAATATACACTTTGTGCAGGACAATTCTGTTGCCCATATTTCCAATTCACATAACACCCGGGTAGCAACTCTTTTTCCCCTGTTTTCGGGCGATGTGTACATTCTCTTAATTTCCATGGTATGCGCGGCAAATTCTTTCATGGCACCGCAACCTATTGGTGTATCATTTTCATATGCAACAACAGCGTGTTTAATTTTGTCAATCTTATTGAATTGCGAGTAAAACAAATGGTCGTTACCGTCTCTTCTGGCCAGGTCAGCGTTGAGGTATTTTATCAGCTCTATGAAATCCTGATTGTCAGAGTCAGTTCTTGTTATTTTAATCATTGCAGTTTCTTTATGTCTTGGTGGCTTGTATTCAACAGAAGCTTTTGCGGAACCAGGCCGGTGAAAATTATTTAAAATTTTAACGCTGATCCCTTCAATCAACCTCATTTATTTTTTATCCACAAAGATCCGGGTATTTTTTCCTCTTCCAAACAGATCTCCCGTTTGAAACCATCTTGGCTGCGGATAAGAAGGCTCCAATAAGGTTCTTCCGTATGTATTTCTTATGAAATTTTTATCATAACCCATAGCGGATAACAGTGTCGGGAAAATATATTGGTGCGAATACCTGTTTACGGGCGGAACAAATTTTTCAGGAAAAAAGTTTGCCTGATCAAATACAAGCAAAGGTACCAGCCCCTCTACTGCCGTTGTATGATAGATAGAGGCATGTTTTATTTTAAAAGATTCAGAAGCGTAATTTTCGCCGTGATCGGAAGTGTACAGGATCAGTACACTGCTATCATAGGTTAACTTTCCGGCAAGTCTTTCCCAAAACTTATCTACACTCCACAAGACTGATTTGAAATAAGTAACTAGATTTTTATTCCGGTTTATTGATAAGGGAAAATAATTATTAAGTGAATCCGTCGGAAAATCCGTGCTATAGGGCCAATGAGCGCCTGCTTTATTTATATAGGCGAAAGTGGGGGTTTCCATTTTAGCAATCAACGCAATTTTTTCAGCTATTGTAGAATCCCTGGAGTAGGAAGCCATAGAAGGATAGTTGACGCGTGGTTGAAAAAGGGAATCAATAAAAAAGAGATCCCGGGAGGTTGTATAATTCTGCAATTTATTTCCTGAAGATTGTGCATCCAGCAAGTAAGTTTGATAACCGGCATTTTTAGCATACTGAAAAATATTGCTTTTGCAGAATGAAACATATTTTTTGTCGGGCAACTCATTCAGCAGCATACCAGACAGGAGAGACAGGTTGGAGCCTGCGCTGAAATTGGTGAAAGAAGTGGCAGTGCCGAAATTGATGAATTTTTCAGCATTAGCCTGTAAGAAAGGAGTGGTGGAAAGAGGAAAGCCATTAATAGATAAAACGGTTCCCGTTACACTTTCATCTACCACTAAGAAAAGATGGGTTACATTTTTTTTACCTGGTTTCTCCGTCACTCTTACTCTTCTCCATTGTTCCTGCGCACTAAACCTGTTTGCAATAAGAAGGTTGCCTGTTACCCTGTATACCGATGGAAAAAAGTCGTGTATGCCCGGGTATTGTTTCGAGTAGCAATAAAGAAATACCTGTATTGCTATAAATAGAAAAAGCCAGGAAGGCGAGTAAGAAAAGGTCAATTTATTTACTGAAGCCCGAACCAGGGCAAATACGATTCCTGCTCCTGCAAAAGCCAGCAGGAATGCAGTGCCGAAAGTAACGATGGCACTGGAGGCGTATTCAGGATTGTTAAAGAGATTGATAGCGTCGGGATAGGAAAAAGGAAAATTTCCAAGAATAATATAAAGAATATCTGTGTAAACGGATGAAAAAAGCAATACCTCCGTAATAGTTCTTATCAAAGTGTTTTTGCTCAGGAGCAGTAAACCGATTGAAAGAAATGCTATACTATAAGCAGGAACAAGATAGAAAAAAGAGATGCTGTCTTTTTCATGAACAGCAGCAATAAGCCTTGAATCATTAAAGACAAACAAAGCAACTATGAGGATTCGGAAACAAATTCCAAGTGTTTTCCCGTTTAACGGATGATTAGCCCTATTAGTAAATCCTTGCACACAAAACCTCCTTCATTATATCTTACGATTATGTCTTACGATTATGTCTTACGATTGGTTCCTGTTATTGATTTAAAGGTGCTGAAGATAAGTTATTTGAATTAACCGGGCATATCATTACTTTCTATTCACCAAGGGCGCAACCCGGGTACCTATAAGCTCAATAGATTGCAACAATTTTTCATGTGGCAAAGCTGCATTATCCATTTGAAAAGTGACTCTCGATAAGCCGCCAAGTGCATTGCTATGCCGGATGATCCGCTCCGCTATCTCTTCCGGACCACCGATAAGCAGGGCGCCTCTGTCACCCCGTTGCGCATCGAAGTGAGCCCGTGTTACAGGTGGCCAGCCGCGCTCTTTCCCGATCCTGGTAAAAATTTCAGCATAACCCGGATAAAAATCATTAACGGCTTCTTCCGTAGTGTTTGCTACATAGCCAAGCGAATGCAATCCCACTTTCAATTGTTCAGGTGAATGGCCGGCTCTTTTTCCTGCCTTCCTGTAAAGGTCTACCAAAGGACGAAAGCGGTGTGTTTCGCCGCCGATTACAGCAACCATTAACGGTAATCCCAGCGTGCCTGCACGTACAAACGATTCGGGCGTTCCGCCTACGCCGATCCAGACAGGAAACGGATTTTGTAGCG
>CAXSIE010000444.1:0-4780 GCA_964237295.1 uncultured Flavihumibacter sp.
TGGAATTGATAAATTCTGAATGATAGCATTGTAGGTCAACCGTCTTAATACTTTTCCATAACCACAGAGAGAAAGCCGGAGTAGAAGAAGAGGTTACAGATAACATTAGCACTAGCCATTCTTAAAATGCTCCGCCATCACCTTTGGGTAATCGCCCATTGCAACCTCCGGCTCTGCTATCTCCGGATGCCAGAGCTTCTCCCATTCAAAGCTAAAATAACCTTTGTAGTTATCTTTCACCAAAGCGTCAATGCCTTCAAAGACCGGTGTTTCACCTTTACCCATCAACGTGTATTGCTCTTTGCCGTTTACCAGTTTCAAATCTTTGATATGTGAATGCCGGATGTATTTTTTTAGTTTTGGATAAACAGTTGATGGCGGCTCTTTTGTTACAGACCACATGTTTACGATATCCCAAACCAGGCCTACCTGATCATGCGCTGCATTCTTCATGATGGCAGCTATATCATCGCTTTTAACCACTTCGCCGTGGGTTTCCATCAATACGGTTACATTGCTTCCTTTAGCATAATCGCCTAGTTCCATCAGGCCTTTAGCAATAAGATCCATAGTGGCGCTACGCTCCTGGTCTTTAGGAAAGATATTTGGGAAGACACGGATATAAGGGCAATTCAATTTGTTGGCTAAATCAATAAACTGTTTGGCTTCATCAATATTTTTTTTGCGATCCACGGGGTTACTGATATGCAGGTTTGTAGAAGCTCCCAGGTTAACGAATCTCAGTCCGTTGTCTTTTACAAGTTTACCGGTAGCAGCAATCTTTGTCGGACTGAATTCAGGGCATTTTGATAAATCAAGCTGACGTTGAATGCCCCTCATCTCTAAACCATCATAACCGTTTTCTTTAGCAAAAATTACTATCTTTTCAAATGGCCAGTCTGGGCAGCCCAACGTAGAGAAGGAAAGCAGCGGTTTGTATTTTTTGAGATCAAAGGCAGTTGCAGCTATACCGGATGCAAGTAAGGCAGCTGTATTTTTCAGGAAAACACCACGGGAATATTTTTTCATATTAACAGTATTCAGTGAAACAATCATCAACCTACTAGCTTGTTTAAAGATACGAACAAATTTTACTGGCATATCTATCAGTCATTCGCTTACAAGTTTAGCTGCTGCTTCAATACTTAACTTAACCCTAATAAACTATTAAGTTTTAAATTTGATATAAGTTCACCACTTTAATTATGAAAAAGGGATTTTCAATTATTATTACCGTTGTAGCAATGCTGTTGTATTGCAAGGCCTTCAACAAAGCAATGCCTGCCGCTAAGGGCTCCGGCTTTGCGGACACTGTAATGATTGCACAAGGCGAAGCTACCTTTAACAGGTTCTGCACCGGTTGCCACAACTTCAGGCAGGATGGTATTGGTCCTCAGTTAGGCGGCGTAACATCCCTTGTATCTGCCGGATGGATACAACGTTTTATCAAAGATCCTCAAAAGATCATCAGCTCACGGGATGAACGGGCACAACAATTATTTAAAAAGTTCAGAACTGTAATGCCATCCTTTTCCATGCTTACTAATAAAGACCTCAATGCCCTTATTGCTTTTTTAAGTACACAGAAGATGCCTGATTATAAGCCTGAGAAATATATTGGTAAAGAATTATCAAATCCTGTTCCTGAAGTAATAAAGCTTTCTAACCTGGTAGTGGATATGAAACTGGTAACCCGGTTTCCTGCCTCCGGCGATAGCGGCAATTTGCCCTTGGCAAGGATTACCAAGTTGGATTTTCAACCCAATTCCGGTACTTCATTTGTAGCCGACCACCGTGGCAAATTATACAAACTTATCAATAGCAAGCCGTTCGTTTACATGGATATCGCTGCATTGAAACCTGCTTTTATTGACCATCCGGGGTTGGCGACCGGATTCGGCAGCTTTGCTTTTCATCCGCAATTCGGTACTAACGGGCTCTTGTATACCACGCATAGCGAACCCGGTGGTTCCGCCAAAACAGACTTCGGCTATGCAGATTCCATTAAGGTTACACTTCAATGGGTTTTGACGGAATGGAAGGTTAATGATCCTGACGCTGCTACGTTCTCCGGAACAGGCAGGGAACTTTTAAGGGTAAACATGGTAGCGGTTAATCACGGTATGCAGGAAATTACTTTTAATCCATACGCCAAACCGGGGGATGAAGACTATGGTTTGTTATACATTGGCATCGGCGATGGCGGCAGTGTTGAGCATGGCTATCCCTTCCTGGACCATAGCCCGGAAAAAATATGGGGTACCATTCTTCGCATAGACCCTGCCGGTAGAAACAGCGCGAACGGTGCGTATGGCATTCCACCGCAGAATCCATTTGCCAATGACAAGAATAACAAAAAGCTGGGCGAGATATATGCTTATGGTTTCCGGAATCCACATCGCATTACCTGGACTCAGGCAAAGCAAATGCTGGCATGTAATATCGGGCATGGGAATATTGAATCGGTAAACCTGGTCCTGAAAGGGCATGACTATGGATGGCCGATCAGGGAAGGCAGTTTCCTTTTAAATCCTTTCGGTAATTTGAATAAAGTATTTCCGCTGCCGGATAACGATAGCAGTTACCATGTTACTTATCCCATTGCACAATACGATCACGATGAAGGTAATGCCATCTGCGGAGGTTTTGAATATACCGGCAATGCTGTTCCGAAATTGAGGGGTAAGTTTTTATTTGGCGACATTCTCCGGGGCAGGTTATTTTATTTTGACCTTGCCAATGTAAAGCCCGGCAGTCAGGCCCTTATAAAAGAATGGCAGGTTTCTGATAACGGCGTTCGAAAATCACTTACAGATTTGTGCGGCAGCAAACGCGTAGACCTTCATTTCGGAAAAGATGCCCAGGGCGAATTATATATTATGACAAAGGCCGATGGGAAGCTTTATAAGTTAATAGACGTTCGTTGAATCAATGATTAATGATTAATTATTAACGGCAAGATGAAATATTCGTGGTAGCTACTTAAATATATTTACTGTTTAACAATCAAACCTCAACAGTTAATAATTAACCATTAATCATTAATAATTAAAATCATACTTTTTTAATATTTCCCGGCATTTTTGCTTTCATTAATTTCCAGGAGTTCTCTTTAACATTTGCTTCTTTAAAATATTTTCTGAATATTGCTGATGAACTGAATGTTACTTTATTTATCAAACGTGATTCATGATGCACTGTAAATGATTTGGATTGGAATGGCCAGGGTAAAACTGTCAATACATTGTTTCCAAGTGAATATAAATGGTATTTGATGTCATCAGGCCCCTGGCTGATCTCGATGGACCTTTGTTCAGATTGAATAAGCCCCTGACATATAAGTAGTGAGAATGCATCGCACCATTCCAGCAAAGAATAAACAGTTTTGATTTGCTCCGTTGAAATGTTCAATTCTTTTCTCCACTTTGCCTGCATCAGGTGTTGTTGTTTTAAAAACCTTTTTGCAGCAGGGTCTTTCTTAACAAAATCATGGTAAAGGAAATCCATGTGCAGGGATGTTAAAAGCGCTATATACCTGCTTTTAGTGATGGAAAGCTCGTATAATTTTTGACAGTGTGCCAGCTCAAACGCTTTCATGTTGAAGTTAAGCGGACCACCCTGGGGTGTTAGTAACTGTTCGCCATCCAGTTCCACTTCAGCGTCATCATGCTCAGCAATTGCCAGTAAAGTTTCTGCCCATCGTTCGGGCCGCTCCGATTGTTTCCATTCCATTCCCAACTGCATCGCCAGTAAGCCATGAGAGCGTTGCGTGATCACTTCCCATCCCTGCTCATTATAATTTACGATCATTTCATTTGGTGATATTAGCAAATATGTTGTGATATAATAACATGCAAATCCTAATCCATCAAGAAGAAATTTTATTGTTGCATTTAATTGCATTAAAAATAAATTGGCTCAAAAACTTGACATGCGATTTTTTCTTTATTATTTTTCGAGAATGAATAGATAATCTCTTCATAATATCCTGGTCAATATATCCATCTCCCTTATAAATTCATAGCTGCTTTTCGAATCACGATGCACTTATCTCGAATTTTATCCTGAAAACTAAACAGCATTTTTTGTAATCATCTATTTATAAACATTTTTAAATTTTATTTTATGGCAGACTGTTCAATGGCATGCACCAAGATCATTAAATTTATGACCGACCGGGAAATTCCTGCAAACACGGGAATTAGTTTACCACCTTATGAAAGCGTGGATGGGTATAGATTTATAAATATATTTGTTCAATTTACGCAGTTGCTGCCTACAGAACTGCCTGTTAATGTAGGAGTAATTTTTGCATTAGATGCAAACGGATCGTTGGGCGCAAGAAGGTATGTTAACCTTGAAGCTAATGTTCCCGGCCCGCAGCCAACAAACTTTATTGATGTTTCAGGTGCCGGAACCTGGCATGGAAGTCCTCACAACATGAGCTCTTATGTGGTTCGTCTGCCAGTTATGGGTCCCTTCGTAGAGGTGTTTCCTTTCAATACTGCTGCAACTGTAAGAAAAGTAACGATCTGGGGGTATCTTACGAGCTAGGGATGGCTTTGAGCTATCGGCTGTCAGCATAACAATGTATCGCAATTGATTCTTTTACTCGCAGGTTGTTATAGAAAAGATGTAGGAGTCAAGAAGAAGATTTTCAATCTCTGAATGATGATATTCTTACATAAGTCTTTATTAGTGAATTTGTGTTTGGTATTGCTTAGCTGATAGCTGATTCAATTACATACTACCTCTTATATATACCCTTAAACTCAATCCC
>CAXSIE010000445.1:0-4728 GCA_964237295.1 uncultured Flavihumibacter sp.
GTTTTGAATAAGCAGCCATCTGTGCTTTTTGCTCCTCTGTAAATTGACGGGGTTGCCCGGCTACAGGCGGAGGCATCTTAACCTGGTTAACCGGTTTTCCTGCATACTCCTCCACCGCATCACCCATCAGTTCAATAGCACTGATACCACTTTTGGTAATATATTCAAGAAGTTGCTCCACATTGCCGGGCATGCTCCGGAATGAATACGTGATTACTCCTATCTGAACTCCAAAAAATTTAGAATCAGGTTTTTCCGTAAAGAGATAAGATTGTGACCAGGCAGACGGCCTCATCATCAATAAACTTACTGAGGCAATTGATCCTTTAACCAGGAAATCCCGTCGAGATTGAACCCGGACTTTGTTTGTATTTACAGGCATATGGCAGCTTTTTAATATTGAAATTTAATTGATAAATGTACGCCTTCAAAGTAAGGTGGTAAAATTATATTAGAATTTCAATGTTCATTACTGCAGTATCGTTCCCGGCGTTGCATATTACTGAGATTGATTAAATACAAGTGCCGCCTGTGTTTAGCTAACAGCCGTAAGCTTGCAGAAGAACACTGCATGATCTGCTGCTTTATGAAAGCCGGCCACCGATAGCAATTAAAACCACTTAATGCCTGACACAGCACCAGGCATTTAAAATTTATAAAAAGATTTACTTATACTGCCATAACGTGTTGTTACTTTATAGAAATAAGAACCGGCCGGTAATGAATAAACCCGCGTTTTAACGGAGTTATTTCCCTGTAGCAGCATAACCGGTTGCGAAAATTGCACTTTACCATAGATATCCAGTATTGAAACCGTAGCCTGTGTGTTGTTATTCTTACTATAAACAACCGCCATCAGGTTTTCATGAGCCGGGATAGGATAAAGTGACACAACTATTACGGAAATATCATTTGAGGGAGCGGTTTCCTCCACTTTTACGGGCACGCAAATCTTGCTTTCACAACCTTTCGCTGTTTTAATATTCAGGCAAACCTCATAATTTCCGTAGTGGGGAAATTCATGCGCCGGTGAAATATCGCTGCTTGTAGTTCCATCACCGAAATCCCATTTCCTTTCAATTATATTATCATTGGTTGCCACAACACTTGCAACACTGTTGAAACGAAATTTCTTCGGTGTCAGCTTTTCAAAATTGAGTGCGGCAGTACAGGCAACAGGTAGAACAGGCTGAACAATTATTTGTGCGCAAACTTTGCTTTCACAGTCCCTGACAGTTTTAATGGTAAAACACACTTCATAGGTTCCGGCATGCGGGAAAGTGTGGATGGGATCTACCCGATCGGATAGCAAAGGTGTTCCGTCGTGAAAATCCCAAATTCTGTGAATAATAGTATCCTTATTACCAACTTCGGATCCGCTGCTATTGAATTTAATAGAAAAAGCCGGCACTGTTGAAGAAACCTGAACTGATGTACTGATGAACCTGGCCACGCATGAAGGAGGAGCTGCCACGCATACAGTAAAATTTGCTTCCACTATCTTGGTTGAAGACACTTCTTTTTCCAGTACAGATGCCTGACCATCGCAGTTTACTACACTAATGCGTGATTTTCGTATATCGCCGCCGGTACAGGTCATCTCCATGGAATAAAATCCATCATTATTTGTAACTGCTGTTTGTTCACTACATGAAGTGTTTGCTGTAGCTAGATAGGCTGCGATTTTTACCCCGACATTTTTTGCCGGGCTGCCGTTTGTGAACGTTACATGCCCCTTAACGGTTATTGTGTTAGCATGAACCTGTAGGGCAGTAAAAAGAACAAAAAGAACAATAAATGTAAAAAATTTCATCATGGCTTTGCATATTTGCTTTAAAGAATACTTTCTAAAGAGACCAGTTATTAATCATTTGGTTGTGTTAGAATTCAAAACTTTCAAATTTATTTAATTGGCCTACCTCGTTAATGTACCGCCAAAGCAATCTGCTAAAAATGTAAGTTAATTCCGGCGGCCAAACCGGCTGTATTACGCCGGGATATTACCGGGCTTCCTTCCGTTGCATTCGATAAAGCAAAACGGGTATACGACCTCAGGCCTACTCCAATTGTTTTACTAAGATAGTAGTTGATACCAAGCCGCATACCTACATCAAAATAACCGGGTCTCAATCCCTCTATATCATTGGAATAGGTATGTTCGGCTGATTGTATTGTTTCCATCTTTCCGCTTGTTTTATAATTGACCGATACATATACCGCAGGAGCCAGACTAATTTTTTTTAGCTTGAAATAATAGGTAATCCCCACAGGAACAGAGAAATATTTTACAATACTTTTTGAAGACAACGTACGAATACTATCGGCTATTCCAGGGCGCGGCAATGCTTTTATAATATAATAGGCATAACCAGAGGATGTACTGATGCGATAGTTGATATTACCACTGTTATCCCTGCGGGCAACTAACGGTTTGGCATATATATCTGTAATGAAAATGGTTTGGCCAATGCCAGACTCGATACTCCAGTTTCTTCCGATACTCCGTGAAAGTGAGAAATTAACACTATTTGAAAGCCTGTTCTTTTCATGGTTCTTTACTTGCTGATAATTATCTTCCCTGTAATCGGGATGATTTGCCTCTATAAGGGTTGATGATTTATCCCAGCCATAGTACAAAGCCGCTGTATAAAGGCCCCGGTAAGTACTTCTTGTATGCGCTTTGTATCCGTTTGCAGCAACCGGTTTGCTTCTATTAATAGAATTAGTAGTGAGCCATGCCAGGAGTAAATCTGTGTTGGTGCTGATTAAATGTAGCGGAGCACCAACTAAAGCAGGCAAGAGATCACTGTTTTCCTTTAATGTTAATGCAGCAGTTGAAAAGGTTTGCGTTGAGTTCGAATCATTTTGTAAAGGCAGGAGGCTTGTTACAGTTGCCTCGTTTGTATTACCTTTTTTATCGTCTTTTATCTTACCCGACTGCGATGCAGTTACTTTTTTTAAAATAATGCCGTTTGCCTGTTGTTTTGATGACAGTTGCTTGTACACAACGGCATCTTTATCATACACGGCTGTTCTTCGCTGCTTTTTATTTATGTCCGGATCAATACTTTTCTTATTTTTAATTGATTCGCTTTCAGCAATCTTACCAGTATGTGCAGTTGGATCGCCGTTTCTTAAATTAATGGTATTCTTTAGATTTCCCTTTTCTGGTGAAATTGAATTATATTCTTTTTGATAATCCTGATGGGTTGAATGGACCGTTATGCTTGATGAACTACCTGTATTGTTAAGCCTGGGAGTTTGCAGTTCCAGCTTTTTTACAGCGTTATTATATCTCCGGGTTATATCCAGACAATAGGTTCCTATCGCGATAGCAGTTATTATAAGTAACAAAGCCGCCCACTTCCATTTTTTATATTTTTTTGTTACAGAGGTTATATTTCTTTTTTGTAAATCTTTTTCAAGATGCTCCCATACTGCGTCAGACGGTAGCTCCGAATGCCTTTCTGTGGCTTTTTGAAATAAATTATCTATATCATGAAAATGCCCATCCATTCTACTTGATATTTAATTTTGATGTTTTTAAACTTGTTATGACGGCCTTCTGTAATACAAACCGGGCTGCTGAAAGATTGGATTTGGATGTTCCCTCTGTTATGCCCAGTAACACAGCAATTTCCCTGTGTTTCAACTGTTCAAACACAAACAAGTTAAACACCATTCTATAAGCCGGCGGCAATTGCTGTATCATATTGATTAGTTCTTTTGTGCCCAGTCGCGATAAAATTTCCTCGTGTGTAGTTCCTGATATTTCTATTAGATCTATATTAACTATTGGATGTAATAATCTTTTTCGTCTGTACTTCCTTAAAGCGCAATGAATCATTATCTTTCGCATCCATCCTTCTAAAGAACCCTTATTTTTATACTGATGTATAAAATCAAAAACTTTCATAAACCCCTCTTGTAACACATCTTCGGCTTCTTCACGATTATTGCAGTATTGCAGGCAAACCAGAAACATTGGCTGCATAAATGAATTATACAATTTAGTTTGTGATTGCATGTCTCTTTTAATACAGCCATGAATAAGCTCTTCTATAGCTTCCAATTTATAAGTATATTGATTAAAGAGACCATAAAAAAATATTTGGTTGTGTCTATATTAAAATTCTCTTAATTATTATGTATGATAGATGTTACAATATACAGCTGACAGGCTGCATTTGAATTTCAGGAAGCAGTATAAGCTTGTTGCTTATGGAAGATTTGAAGATACTAAATTGGTTAAGGTGGGTAACACACTAAACGGCTTTTTCTATTATCGGAATGTGTATGTTAATTCAGTTGTAAACGTATTCTCACTGAAATTAATATTATACGTCAAAGCATTTTTTTTCTTTCTTTTGACAGAATTGAGTCTCTCGGACTTGTTAAAATTTTTTACTACCTGTTGTCCACATAAATAACCGAGCGCTGAACTTACCAGTACATCGGATGCCCAATGCCTGCTTAATGTCATCCTGCTTAATGCTATTAATGTAGCGCTGGTATAAGCAATAACGGGTATCCCGGGCCTGTCTTTATACATCTGCGCGTAAACAGTGGCAATGGAAAAAGCAGCTCCGGCATGTCCTGAAGGAAATGAACTGTATTGTTCGCCGTCAGGCTTATTGCCCAGCTTGTCTTTTTTAAATTGAAAAAACATGCCATGCCAGGACCCTTTGTTCTCATTGGTTAAAGGATCATGGTAAGACGGCCTTTCAC
>CAXSIE010000446.1:0-2771 GCA_964237295.1 uncultured Flavihumibacter sp.
AAACAAAAGGTGACGGTTCATTTACCTATTATGTTTCTTTCCGGCAACAGGAAAACCGGTTTACAGAACTGGGATTAAATCTGGGTAACCATAAACAGGTGATCAGCTTCCTGGGTGATACCTTTAGCCACTGGCATCCTGCATTCAGTGAATTATTTACAGCTTCGCATGAATTTGTTGCACTGCCTTTGTATCGCATACCGTTGCAAAAGCCATGGGATACATATGATAACATTGTTTTAGTGGGTGATGCTGCTCACCTGATGCCTCCTTCTGCAGGTGTGGGAGTGAATATGGGATTACTTGATGCTTTACATCTTGTAAATAATTTAACAGGCAATACTTTCCTGACTTTAGGCGAAGCGATTAAAGATTACGCCGTAAAAATGTTTGAGTATGCAGGAAAAGCCCAGGAAGTTACGATCCGCTCAGAGCGCGCATTTCATGATAGTAATTCTTAACATCAGGTAAGTTCTAAAAAAAGATTGGGTCAATCATTGGATTATTAAAAAACTTACATTTACTTTGTATTTCAAAGCACTTCGTATTAAACCTATAATTAAAAGTAGTAGTTAAACCTGTAAGTGTTTTATAACCACAGAGGAAAACCGAGGTAGTACAGAGGACCGCGGAGAAAGCTCCTCTAGGGACCTCTCTTGCTTCTGATTTCACTAATTATTGAAGAAAATTATAAACATAATAACAATTTTATGAAAACGGATATTCTATTAAACATTGACAATCCCCGCCAGCTTGAAAAGTTGTACAGGCAGAACAAAGCTGGTTTCAAGCAACAGTTTAGTATGGTATACCCTGAACTGAAAGAGCATAAAATTGCTGATTTCTGGAATGAAAGACTTAACTATGAAAGTGATGACCTGTATTTGGGAACGACCAGGGACATAACCTTTGTTATCATCGCCTCCATTCTCGCGGGGATTATTGCAAAGCTTCCTGACTTTTTTAATCTGGATAAAGAGTTTTTCTATCAGAGAAACATTGGTTTCATAGTGTTCCCAATACTGAGTGTATACTTTGCATGGAAAAACAAGTTAAAAAATACAACAATTGTTTTTATAAGTGTAGCAATACTGGCTTCTTTACTTTTTATAAACTTGCTTCCCTATCAAAAGAAAAGTGACAGCCTGCTGTTGTCGTGTATACATTTACCGTTGTTTCTGTGGTGTTTGTCAGGGTATGCTTTTGTTGGCGGAAGCCTAAGTAATTATGAAAAGCGACTTGGCTTTCTACGGTACAATGGGGATCTTGCTGTAATGACAACTGTTATATTAATTGCAGGAGGTATTTTAACAGGCGTTACAATCGGTCTTTTCAAGTTGATTGGTCTGAACATTGAAAAATTCTATTTTGAGAATGTGGTGATTTTCGCTGTTGCAGCCGCACCAATACTAGGCACATATCTTACAGAAACGAATCCGCACATAGTAAATAAGGTCTCCCCTTTAATAGCAAAAATATTCAGTCCCCTTGTGCTTATAGCTTATCTTATTGCCATTGTTTTTTCAGGGAAGGACCTTTACAATGACAGGGAATTTCTTTTAATTTTCAATGTGCTGTTAATTGGAGTTATGGCTATTATATTCTTTTCTGTCGCCGGTACATCAAGGCCGACAATGAACTATGTAGAAACTTTTATTTTATTTCTGCTATCCATGCTCACCGTAATTGTAAATGGAATTGCATTATCCGCAATTTTATTTAGAATTTCAGAGTGGGGCATTACCCCTAACAGGATTGCGGTGCTTGGAGGAAATATTTTAATGTTGACTAATTTAATTTTAGTAACAATAAGACTTCTTAAAGCGTTAAGAAAGAAAAATGATAAAACAGAAGTGGGTGCGGCAATCGCGTTATTTCTTCCTGTTTATGCTATATGGGCATTCATTATTGCTTTTTTCCTTCCACTGATTTTCCACTTTAAATAATTAAGCATCTCCATTCCGATCAGACTGAGCATAACTATAATAGTATTTCTGAAGTTAAAAGACTAATGAAACTCTCCGAATTATAGTCCCATTACAAAATCATTTAATCAATATACAAACGGTTTATGGGTTCTTATAACAAGCCATCTTGTTTCCGCAGGTAAACCAAACCGCTGCATAATTTGTCGGGCTTGTGATCTGCCGCCTGACATGTAATTCATTTTATTAGAAACAAACCGGTGTGACTTGCAAAGTCACACCGGGTCTATTAATAGGCGGCTGTAAAACGTTGGCGGCTATGCTTTGATTGCTCAATTTCATCAACAATTGCAACTGCAAGATCTTCAACGGATAATATGCTTCTGCCCTCTTCATTAAATACAGGATTTTCCGTGCCAGTGCGGTAAGCACCTTTTCGTATGCCGGATGTACCCGGGTGCATCTCAATAGCAGGACTTAAAAATACCCAATCTAATGCTGTTTCTTTTTTTAATTCATCCAGATAATCACGTGCAGCCATAGCGCCGGCTTTATATTCGGCAGGGAATTCCGGTGAGTCAACAAGCTGATTACCGTTAATAAACAAGCTACCGGCACCACCAACAACCAGCAGGCGTTTAACACCCGATTTTTTTACACCTGCCTGTATAGCTTTAGCTCCGTTCAGGAAATCGTCGTAAAGATTAGGGTTTGCCCAGCCGGCATTAAATGCGCTTATTGCGGCATCATTACCTTTAATAGCGTCAGCAAGCGCGTTGGCATCAGTGGCATCGGCCTTTATAATGCTTATACCATTTTGCGCCTGCAAATTTTCAGGATTACGAA
>CAXSIE010000446.1:2820-4694 GCA_964237295.1 uncultured Flavihumibacter sp.
CCGTTACCTGATGACCTCTTTGCAGTAACTCATTCAGTACTGCTTTTCCTACGAAGCCCGATGCTCCGATTAGTGCTACTTTCATTTATGTTATGTTTAGTTAATGTGTGATACTAAAATAATTTTCATTATAGTATCACTTAAAAAAATTTAATGGAATTTTTTACAAAAATCAGCCAGTGTTATCGTGCTCAGCTTATTGATAAGTGCATTATCAGCCTGCTTATATAACTCCAGCAGGTGTTTATTAATTTGTTTTCCAACGGTGCAGTCGGGATTGGATTTGTTTGCCTTACCCAGCAAAGGGGCAGTATTTACCGCCCGGTAAATATCCGAAAGCAAAACCTGATCAGCAGGTTTTGCAAGTGACGCTCCGCCACCTTTTCCTTCTCTGGTTTCAACAAGCCCGTTCGTACTGAGCATACTTAATGATTTGCGTACCATAGCAGGGTTAATATTAATACTGCTGGCAATGTATGAAGATGATAAGTTGCCTTCAGTGATCGCCAGCAGCGTTAATATGTGTATAGCGGTTGCAAACTGAATATTATTCATACTGTAACTTTTTTTGTTACAGTACAAAATTAGTAATTTATTTTACAGTTGCAAATTAATATTAAACATTCCTGACTATTCAACATCCCCTGTTTAGTTCCCGATTCAATCTTTCTGCAGTTCAAACATTTTTTAAACTCTTCAACTCGACACGTCATCTCACAACTTAACACTAAATAACTATTACTGATTTTATTGACAGCAGGTTAGGTCAATACAAATTATATTCGTAAAGTAGTTTTATCTTCAGCATTTGTATATAGCGGAAGAATGAAATATCCTAAATACTTTAATGAATTATGTTAGTCATAACTGTAAAAACATCCTAAAACAAGATTTAAAATAAACCATAATGAAAATAAAAAGTAAATCATATTTTAAAGACGAGAAGATGGACCTTAACTATTTTGAAGATTGGGTTAAACAATTAGAGAAATACAACGCAAGGCGTTATGAACGCTATGAAATCAAAACATCCCTGGGAACGACGCTTGTTTGGGGACTTCATACCAAAGAAGAAAACCTGGACACGCTGGTAATTTTTCCAGGGGCAAGAACTACCTCATTAATCTGGGATTTTGATAAAGGTCTTGACAACTTAAACCATAAGATGAAAATCTTCCTGGTAGAGACAAATGGACTTCCCAATTTGAGCAATGGAGAGACTCCTGAAATTAAATCGTTAGACTATGGCATATGGGCATCAGAAGTTTTAGACAAATTAAATATTGAAAAAGCATTTGTTGCCGGAGCTTCATTTGGAGGACTAATTTGTATGAAACTGGGAATTGTAAACCCTAAAAAGATACAATCAGCTTTTTTACTTAACCCTGGCTGTTTACAACCATTTTCGTTAACGCTTAAAAATTTATATTTTAATCTTTTGCCTATACTTCTCCCTAATAAAAAAAACGTATTGAAATTTACTGATAAAGCCGTTTTTTCAAAACCCAACCATATGTTATCTGAATTTTCAGAAACGATGCTAATAGACTATGAAGTGTTTGCCATTAGTCGCTACAAAGACAAGACCCAAAAACCATATTATATGGATAAGCAACTTGCGGAAGTTAAAGTTGATACTTACCTTCTGTTAGGTGACAAGGACTTGCTGTTTCCATTTGAGAAATCCATAGAAAATGCTAAAAAGCATATTAAGCCTTTAAAGGAAATAAAGGTATTTCCGAATGTGGGACATGGAATTGAAACATATGATAAAGCATTAAGTTATATTGGAGAAAAAATAAAAAACTACCGCTAACAGCTTAGACTTCGTCAGGTGCTCTGTATAGTTATATTTTTTTTTGGTTCATTAATTA
>CAXSIE010000447.1:0-696 GCA_964237295.1 uncultured Flavihumibacter sp.
GATTTCTTTCTTCGCCTACGACCCGCTTGAATATGGTGGTGAAGACTGGCGCTTAAAAACAATGATTGAAAGACGTCGCAAACTGGAGGAAGTGGTTAACACGCTTCATCATGAAGCAGTGATCTTATCACCTATCATTGAATTTACATCCTGGGATGCGCTCACTGCTGTAAGAACCAATGCCCGTGAAATGAACAGCGAAGGACTCATGCTTAAAAGAAAAAATTCTATTTACCAGGTGGGTAGAAAACGCGGTGACTGGTGGAAATGGAAAATTGATGCCCTGACTATTGACGCGGTTATGATCTATGCACAGAAAGGCTCCGGCAGAAGAAGCAACCTGTATACTGATTATACTTTTGCTGTAAAAGATGGTGACAAACTCGTTCCTTTTACTAAAGCCTACAGCGGACTTACCGATAAAGAATTCGGACAGGTAGATGCATTTGTTAAAAGAAATTCACTCGAAAAATTCGGACCCGTCCGCACGGTTAAACCTGAACTGGTATTTGAAATTGCATTCGAAGGCATAGCTGCCAGCAACCGTCATAAATCAGGAGTAGCGTTGCGTTTTCCAAGAATCAGCCGTTGGAGAAAAGATAAGAAACCGGATGAGATCAACACTATAGAAGATTTGAAAAGTATGTTACAGGCTTACGGAAAATAATGAAGGTCACAAAGACACGCAAAAAAATT
>CAXSIE010000447.1:706-1719 GCA_964237295.1 uncultured Flavihumibacter sp.
TTTAAATTATTCCTTCTATATTTATAGTTACTTTAAGAAGCAAAAAAATCGATTATGGCTATCAATTTGACCAAAGGTCAAAAAATTGACCTGGGATTGGTTGAAATGAGCGTAGGACTGGGGTGGGATCCAAATGAAGGCACGGGCCATGATTTTGATTTGGATGCATCGGCTTTTATGATTGATTCAAAAAGACTGCTGCCGGCCGAAGAGTTTTTTGTATTCTTTAATAATCTGAATTCTCCGGATGGCGCCTTACAGCATACAGGAGATGATCCCGATGGAAAGCATAGTGAAGGGGATGATGATGAGTCTATCAATGTAGATTTATCTAAAATTGATAGCAGCATCCAGGAAATTCTTTTTGTGGTAACAATCCATGAAGCAACTTCAAGAAAGCAAAATTTCGGGCAGGTAAAAAATTCCTACATCAGGATCGTAGACCTGTTAAATGGGCAGGAGATTGCCAAGTATGAACTGGGAGAGGACTTTTCTATAGAAACGTCTATAGAATTCGGAAGATTATATAAACGAAATGAGAAATGGAAATTTGAAGCTTCCGGTATTGGTTATAAGGAAGATTTAGCCTTTTTTCTTTCAAAATATTTTAAGGGCCAAATCATTAAATAAAAATTTATGTCGATAAATCTGGTTAAAGGTCAAACTATTGATCTAAGAAAGAATGATAAAGGTGAAAATTATGATTTGTCATCTGTAACTATCGGCCTGGGTTGGGACGTAAAGAAAAAAGAGTCGGGCTTTCTGGGAAAACTATTTGGAGGAGCTAAGGAAGCCGAGTATGATCTTGATGCGGTAGCTTTTCTATTAAATACTAATGGCAAAGTAGCTTATACCGGTGATCAGAAAATGACCGGAGGAGATATCATCTATTACAATTCATTACGTCATCCGAGCGGCCATATCTGGTTAACAGGTGATAACACTACAGGTGCAGGTGATGGAGATGATGAACAAATAATTGTTAAGCTAGACTCGCTTGACAAAAAATATGA
>CAXSIE010000447.1:1730-4687 GCA_964237295.1 uncultured Flavihumibacter sp.
GCAGGCAAAAAGGCCAGCATTTTGGATTGGTTGAAAATGCCTTTATCAGGGCTGTAGACGTAAAAGGCAAAGAAATAGCGAAGTATAGTTTATCAGGATCATCATTCAGCAACATGTGTTCCATGACGTTTGCCGAGGTTTACAGAAAAGACAATTCCTGGAAATTCAGGGCGCTGGGAGAACCGAACCCCTCTGATGCTTTTTTAGATATTTTAAAAACCTATCTATAACCGGCAATCATTATATATTTTAAAACTTTGAGCGCAGGTGGAAATTCAGCATTGCAGTTATAATGCTTTTTCATTAAATCCTCCCTTTAAATACAAAAGCTTAGGTTAATAGCATCATACCATCTAACATAACTTTCATTTGATTCAATGCTTTTATGCTTCCATATAAAAATTACTCTTTTGACCTATGGTTAACTTTAATCAAGTCTAATCCACTGTTTAAAAAAAGAAGGTCTGAATTTTTTTTTAAAGAGTTAAATTTTACTAATAATTCCATTGAGAAGATAGAAGAAACTTTTAGAACGGTGGATTTAATGTGTAATTCCATAAATCAAAAAGTTGGAAAGAATATTGACGCGTTGGAAATGTATTTGATGGTGCTGTATTTATTAAGTCCTAATGAAAACTGTTTTGAAAATTTACCTATTGAAGAAATCTACCAGGAAGTTGAAGAGATCCTTTTTGAGAATCTGCCTGTGATTTATTCTGATCATTGTTTTCAGGTTCTTGATTTTTTGAAAGAAGGAGGAGCAGTAATCAATATTTTAAGCAATACAGGATTTATTAAAGGACATTCCGTAAGAAAGGTCTTAAAGAAAATCGGTTTGGATGCTTATTTTGATTTTCAAATTTATTCGGATGAATTTGGGTTGTCTAAACCGAAAAAGGAAATTTTTCAGCACCTGATAAAAATTATAAAAGCATACAGAAAAGCCGCATCAGTTCCCTTAAAAGAAATAGTGCATATTGGAGATAATCCTGTAGCTGACTTTGATGGCGCATTATCAATAGGAATAAACGCTTTATTAATTAACTCTAATAATAAGTCGATATTGAGTTTACTAAATTAATTTAAATTCACTTATGCTTACCTATTCACTTCATAAGATCAAGTATAAAAATCATTTTGAATTCAATCCGGCGGAATACAGCAGGTTCAAATTCGGAGATGAGGCCATTGCAAAAACGTATGGTACCGATCTGGCAAACGGATTTATAGCAGCCCATTCAAAAGATCCATGTATTCAAAAACAAATTGTTGTTATTTCAAGTCCTTATGCATTTATACCAACTGCCACTTTCGCAATGAAAAACCATTTTGTATACCGGTTAAATAGATGGCTGGCGGAAATGGATACGCCGGTAGTGCAGGAAAGTAAAGTTCATCGCACCATAACCTATAAGGAAGATTATGGTGAATTAAGCGCACAGGAAAGAATAAGCCTGATTGGCAATGATGCTTTTTACATAGATAAAGGTTTCCTTGAAAACAAATTTCTTATTTTTCTGGATGATATAAAAATAACCGGAAGCCATGAAAAAATGATATTGAAGATGATCAATGATTTTGATCTTAAAAATGACATTGCCCTGTTATACTTTGCAGAATTAATAAATAACGATATCCATCCCAACATAGAAAATCACTTAAATTATTACAGTGTAAAATCAATCTTCGATCTTGCACAAATTATAGAAAGCGGAAATTTCTTTTTTAACACCAGGATTGTAAAATATATTTTGAGTGCCCATTTTGAAAGTTTTCAATTATTTATTGAAAACCAAACGGATAATTTTATAAATACACTTTATAACCTGGCGTTAGGAAATAGTTATCACACTATTAAAGAGTACCAGCATAATTTAAGCTTTATCAAACAATTTTTAATTACATCAAAAGTTCAACTACACTGATATGCCAATAAATTTACAAAAGGGCCAGCGTGAAAACATTACTGCACCTAAATTTACCATTGGATTGGGATGGGACACAAACACATCCGTTACAGGCCAGGGCTTTGACCTAGATGCTTCGGTATTTTTATTAGGAGAGAACAAGAAACTTCTATCAGACGAGCATTTTGTTTTTTATAATAACCTTAAATCACCTGATAATGCTGTTGAGCATACCGGTGATAACCTTACCGGAGATGGTGACGGAGATGATGAACAGATCAACATAGACCTTACAAAAATTGATTCGAAAGTAAATGAAATATGCATTGTGGTAACCATTCATGAGGCAGACCAGCGCAAGCAAAATTTCGGACAGGTTCGAAATTCTTTTGTTAGGATCTTCGACGCTGTTTCAAACGCTGAAATTTTAAAGTACGAATTGGAAGAAGATTTTTCCATTGAAACAGCAGTAGAATTCGGCAGGATATATAAAAGAGAATCTAAATGGAAATTTGAAGCTGTAGGAATGGGAATGAAAGGAGGATTAGTGGAGTACTTAAATAAATACAGTTAAACTTTAACTATGGCAATCCATCTTCAAAAAAGACAAAGAATTACTTTGCAAAAGTAAAACAGCTTTAAATTACAAGAAACCATAAAACAGTTACCTTAAACCATTTTTAATTATGAGAAGATTGCCTGTATATTTATTACTGGATACATCCGGATCAATGAACGGCGAACCAATAGAAGCAGTTAAGAACGGCATACAAGTAATGCTTGGTTCATTGCGACAAAATCCTCAGGCCATTGAAACCGCCTATTTAAGTATTATTACTTTCGATAGCTCAGCCAGACAAATTATTCCGCTTACTGATCTTGCATCGTTTCAGATGGTTGACATAAAAGCAAGCGGAACAACTGCTCTTGGAGAAGCATTACGATTGGTAAGTACCTGTATAGACAACGAGGTTACGAAAACAACTCCGGAGCAAAAAGGAGATTGGAAACCGCTGGTCTTTATTATGACAGACGGAATTCCCACTGATA
>CAXSIE010000448.1:0-2463 GCA_964237295.1 uncultured Flavihumibacter sp.
AGGCAGGTAAAGAAAAACAACCCGCAAAAACCTGAAGAAAATAGCAGCGGCTTTCATAACTTATAGAATTAATTATTTTAATAAATCAACGTATGATTATTTAGCTTCGGTAGGTGCTGAATACGAAGTGATATGCTTTAAACATTAATAGTTAAATAAATTATTCCTTTTTTGATGATATAAATGTATAAATGAGTGGGTGGTATCCGGTTTGATAAATGTCAAATAATTCAGTGCTTAAAGAAACTGCAGAAATAAGTTGTAGTGAGTAAGAGAATCGAATTATAAGAATAAAGATAATTAAGATACCTTTTTATTTAGATCTTAGTATAGAAGTGTTGAGCTAATTAATATGGTTTATAAGAGAGCTTATGGATTCACGTTAGCATATTCATACATCTTTATGATATTATGATCATTATCTCTTATGTTCTTTAAACGTCCCAATCCATCATATTCATAATAGGTTGTTACTCCTCTTGAATCGGTGGTACTGGTCATCCCAACTAAAGGAGCATAAGTATAGGTAGTTATTAATGCTTTAGTATTAATTAAGCCTGATCGAAGTTTATTTAATTCTTCACGTAAAGCCTGATCGGATGAAGGATTATCCAGAATACTCTGTGTTATATATTGTTTGGCTGTATTGTAATCACTTCCGATTATTTTTGCAACAGGATATTCTGAATTATAACCCCACAGATAAACTTCTTTTACATCACTTGTTTTCTGTTGTTCGGTAAGCCTGTTTAAATGCGAGTATTGGTTGAAAAGAACCTGAGGTCTATACCTGTTATCCTTCATCACTGCTCCATTTTGAACATAGGATTCCATGAAATCAGTGATTGTTTGCTTGTTTTCTGCTGAATAAATTTTATCCTTAACAGGCGTCTCTGCTTTGAAGGTTGTAAGAAAAGCAGATGTAAGCCGTTCATTTGAACCATCCGGATTTGAAAGATAGGTGCTCAATTCAACTTCTGGTGATAAGATGTGGTTTAGTTGAAGCTGCCTGATTCCCTGAGAGAAATCGTCAGTTGCAGTAATATTATTATAATCCAAAGGCCTTTTTATTGTTGTTTTAAAAATTTCTCCTTTACTATTGAATGAGCTTACTGACCTAGCTAGCAATGTTGTTGTGTCATAAGTGTAAAGCGTTCTCGTGGTGTTGTTATTGCCATTTTCATCGTAAATTTTTACAACTGTGCTATCCAGAACATTATAAGATGAAGTATAATTAAATGGCTTGTTTACTGTGAACATCTGCATAATATATTCATGTTGATCAGGAGTAAGAAAATACTCATTACCACCCGCAAGTTTATGGTATTTAGTAAAAAAAGCTTGTCCGTATACTTTACTTTTTTCTTTAAGCACAGAGTAATTGTTTTGTTCGGCCTTTACAAGTGTTGCGATACCATCCTTAATTTTGTATACCTCAGTTTTAAGAAGCTTGCCTCTTTTCCAATTCTGAGCTACATAAGGTGGGTATGGACTGAAATTATAATCTGTTTCATGCAATCCATCGTCTATTTCATTATTATAATAATATTTTGTGAAGCCGTTTATATTATTCGTTGTGAGATCAATTTGTTTCTCCGTCACGTTTCCATAACATATATAAGAGCTTCCTACATCAGTCAACGGATAAACGCTGTTCGATGTAAGTATCTTTTCTGTTTCATAAGAGGAGCTTTCGGAACCCAGCGTATGTAATTGATCCATATAATAGTAATCTGACTGAGTATGATAAAGACCACTAAACGGTGATGGTTTTACGCCATCAGCATACTCATAAACTTTAGCCAACTTCTTTCCGGTAACAGAATCTATATCAATAGTACTTTTGATCCTGATTCCGCCAACAGAAACACTGTCGGCTACTGCAACATTCTCATAATGACAATTAAAAGAATTGATACCGAGATGACAAAAAATATCATTGTATGTTCCCGGATACCGCTGCCCGGTATTTTTTGCCAACACATAATAAGTGCCGGGATTTAAACTGAGATGCCTGTTGCAGACAGGATAAGGATAAGAAGTATAAGCATCACAATTTAAAGATGATTTGTAATAAGTATATTTTAATGTATTGGTAGCACTATCCCTGATTTCCAGATAATAATACGTTGGGAAATTATTATAGCGTGAATCGAGTGATACAGTAATGTCAATAAATGCTGTGGATGAAACATTAAATTTACGGGGCTGGGCCATATCAGGATCATTCCCATGAACACCTGTATTGAAATCAACACCGGTAAAATTAAAGCTAAGATTGCCTTCACATTTCCATTGCGATACCGTTGAGGTTCTTAGTTCCTTATAATGAGGTTCATATTCAAAAAGTGTAGCGCCACCTGTCGGATATTTAATCTTGGTAAGAATGCCTTGTTTGGCATAATTGAAATCGGATTCCTTAAGCCGCTTTAAGCCGTCACTGGCATCATCAAAATTACTATA
>CAXSIE010000448.1:2473-4675 GCA_964237295.1 uncultured Flavihumibacter sp.
CTATCGCCTATTCCCTTGTATGACTTTCCATTGGCGTATCCCCAAATGTCGCCACCATCAGTTGTTTTAGAAGGCAACGGTTTTGAGTTTTCATAAGTGAACACGTGGGAAAGAACCGTATTGTCATTACCTTTCTCTTCTAAAGAATGCAAAAAAAGCCTTGTTGAATCAATTGCGTTTCTCCGGGGCGTTGTACCACTGTTAAACCATGTGGTACCTTTTAGATAATTATAATTAAAACCGAAGCTTTTAATTGTTGACCCATCGAATGTACGCAAAACAATACTATCAAGTAGCTGACCTCCCGAAACCATATCTTCTCTTCCCGTTGTTTCAAAAAACTCAAGATAACCGGCTTTAAATATTATTTTTTTTAACCTTTTGGATTTCACTGTATTTCTTAAAACCGTATTCGATTTCATATAAGATGGTAAAAATGGAGTATGATTACCAGATGTTTGCTTTGCAACCGTTATATTGCTTCCACCACATATCCGGTACGTCATCTCACCAACATCATATTGAAATTTTATGGTGTCTTTTTTGTCTGCACTGATAATAGATGATACATTCCATGTGAAAATGCTATGCCGGGCATGATCAATCCATATATCAGGCCAGGTTTGTGTTACATTGCCATCACCATTATCTGACTCAGTTACAGGTTCTGTTAGTGAAAAATCGCAGTCATTAAACTGGTAGCATATGCCATTTTCATCCGTAATGGTGAAAGTTGTAATTGCACGATCAACAGATACACCCGTTAAAGGATTTGTGAAGGGTGCTACCGTTTTTTGAAGGAGAAGATTATCATAAGGAAGAAAATTTACATTTTGTGAAGCATCAAATATAAATTTTCCACTTAACCCATTAACGCTATAAGTAAATACATCAGGCTGCGCATCATACTTTCCCTGAGCAAATAAATCCATTATTCTTTTTTCTTCATACACATCGGAGAATGATGAAAAAGGATAGTTTTCCCAGTAACCTGTTGTTCCCAGTTCATCAGTTTGACCACCCATCATATTACGGTTAATCTGGCCACCGGCATTCATCACCCAACCCATTCCTACATTAGATCCGATATCATTTGTTTTGAGGCCTCCTGAATTGTATACAAGACTGATCGGTAAACTTAATTTGCCGGAACTAATATTAAAGAGCGGTATGTTTATGTTAGGTGTACCGGTAAAATTTCCCATCGGCCAGTTTCCATATCTTTGAAGCGCCGTAACCTCTGGTGATGGCAGTATGATATTTTCGAGCTTTGCTCCCTGATTCTGTTGAGCTGTTATGTTATTAGTAAAAATTATTAATAAAATGATGTGTAAAAATATAAGCTTGTTTGCTTTTTCATAACTACGTATCATATAATTTAATTTAAAATTATTATTTATTTTAATTGGTTGGCTTTGTTTGTTGAATACTGTAATTGACTGCTTATTTCATGTGAATCTGACAATAGAATTTTTCCTGGTTAACAGACATTCTTTACAGAACGCCTGGATTTGCATTTCAGAATTAATAGGGCAGATAACATTACTTGCTAAAGAAGTTATTTTTTCTTTGATGACATAAATGTATAAACGGCACGATAGCATCCGGTTTGATAAATGTCAAATAATTCAATACTTACATGAATTTAATATCTTAGTACTTGTGTAGTGGCAATTTAATTGTGAAACTTTCACTTTCTCCAAGAGCAACATAATCATAAGCTTTAATATCCAGCAGGCTTTCATTACGCTATTTTTTATTCCCTCCTAAACCTGTAACTTTCCTCTTCAATCATTAACATGCCCGATAACGAAAAATTTCTTCAAACTATTAAAGAAGGTTACTCATTTAAAGGCGAGGCTCCAACAATAGGCGTTGCCATGCTAAACGGAGAAGCAATAGCTGGCGCTGATATTTTACTGCCCTTAAAAACAATGAACCGTCATGGTTTAATTGCGGGCGCCACCGGTACCGGTAAAACAAAAACTTTGCAGATGATCAGCGAATGCTTAAGCGATGCCAGTGTTCCGGTATTGTTAATGGATATTAAAGGAGATCTCAGCGGCATTGCAGAGCCTGGTGCAATCAATGATAAAATCGTTGACCGGTATAAAAAAATAGGGATGGAATTTAAACCTTCTTCATACCCGGTGGAACTTTTAACACTCAGCCAGCAAAAAGGGGTTCGGCTAAGGGCTACTG
>CAXSIE010000449.1:0-924 GCA_964237295.1 uncultured Flavihumibacter sp.
GTTTGTTATTACAGGCTGATAACCAACATATGGTGGAACAAATAAACAGTATTCTATACAGGTTCATATACAGTATTTTTGAACCACGGAGATAAAGCCGGAGGGTAAGAAGAGCATACACAGAGAAGGCTCTCTGTGTATCCTCTTCTTACCCTCCGGCTTTATCTCCGTGGTTATAGAAAACACTCACTAGTTCAACACGTTGCTTAATAAGCCGGGTTCTGAGTCAGGTTTTGATTAAGCCCTATCTCCACCTGCGGAATAGGATAAAGGTCACGACCTGCAGGGATATCCACATTATAAGCTTTCTTAACAAAACTGATGGCTACGCCGGCTCTTCTAAGGTCGTAGAATACAGAATACTCTCCGGAAAGTTCATGCCTGTATTCGCTGTAGCACATTTCCAAAGGATCCGTTATGGGAGTAGCGGCATCTCCGTCCTGCATTAAGACAGGTGCCGTACCGCCCCAGGCGCGGTTTCTTACGATTTGCAAAGTGGCTTTGGCACCGGTGGCATCTCCGGTTCTTGCCTGACACTCGGCTTTACTTATCAGTACCTCTGCATAGCGTAACAAGATCTGGTTCTGGGCGCCAAAAATGGTTGAATTGCCTGAGTTGGCATCCAGATTAGGATCACGCCACATTTTTTCGCAGTAGTATCCGGTCCTCAATTGCGTTGCATCCGATCCCAGCCAGGGATTGGTTTTGGTGCCGCAGGTATTGATGATCTTTCCGTCATCACCGGTGTACTTAATTTTTACTTTAGGATCGGTGCTGGCGAAACCTGCTTTCACTAACGGATAACTTGCTATACCGCCCCGGGCAATAATACCAGGACTGATATTGGGATCTCCCGGGCCTATGACAGTGGCCAGTTTGCGCAGATCGCCTGTCTGAAAAGAAGTGTAGAGGCCGGGATTGGCA
>CAXSIE010000449.1:934-4671 GCA_964237295.1 uncultured Flavihumibacter sp.
CCGGCCAGCTGAAATCAGATATCCAGGCTACTTCGTTTCCGGCGCCCCAGCTCTGGGTTCCTGCAACTTCAAACTGTACTTCAAAAAGTGATTCCTGGTTGTTTTGACGGTTGTATTCATTCACATCAACAAAGTTTGGCAATAATGTATAATGGCCATCCAGCTGGTTAAAAGCGGTTAACGCACCTGCATAATCTTTCAGCCACATCTGTGCTGCACCCTGGTAGCCAAGTGCCGCGCCCTTGGTAGCCCTTCCCAGATCGGCCTGGGCATGCGTAAAGGGCAGTAAGGCTGCTGCGCTTTTCATATCAGCTACCACCTGTCTGAATACGGAATCCTGTGATGCCCTTGGGGTAAGACCCAGATTCGCCCCTGTTTTTAATTCTAACGGAACGCCGCCAAAGCTTGCCGCCAGGTAGTAATAGGTCATGCCCCGCAAAAAATAAACCTCACCGCTTAAGCGGTCTGCCAATGCTGCGGTAAGAACACCTTTGGATTTCATATCCGCTATAATGGGCAGTGCGGAGTTCGCTCTTGCTATTCCGATATAGGCACGCGACCAGAAAACCTGGATAGCCCCGAAATCAGACCTGATAGAATACGTATTATAAAAACGGTCGTTACCCCAGTTAAAAAAATCGTGCGACTGAAAATTGGCGTAATACCAGATAGACTTTTTAAGCAGATCAGCGTTCTGGTAAGTATCATAGATAGCGTTTACAAGAGCAATGCCATCGCTTGCTTTACCGAACAATACCTGCGCTGTAGGATGTTGTGTATCCGTTTGAGATAAGAAACCTTTTTTACAGCTTAAAGGGATTATTAATATTGCAAAAAGGGTTATTATGAAAATGCTTTTTATATTTTTTTTGAATCTCATATGTTGATAATTTAATCGTTGTACTTAGAACGTTACGTTTAAACCAAAGGTGTAAAATTTTGATGATGGATAAGTACCCAGGTCAACACCGGATGCGGTTGGATTTTTGTTGCCGCTGTTATCCGATGGCAATCCGATTTCAGGATCAAGGCCGGAATAGTTGGTAATAGTAAACAGGTTTTGCGCCGATACGTACAATCTTAATCTTGTAAGTGACATTTTACTTGTCAGGCTTGCCGGAAGAGAATATCCCAGGGTTAAGTTCCTTAAACGCAGGTAACTGCCATCTTCCACATACACGCTTGAGGCAACATTATTAGCGCTCACATCATCGTTATAGGTAACCCTTGCATAACGGTTTGAAGGGTTGGTAGGCGTCCAGCGGTTTAAATAGTAATCTTCACTAACATTCTGGATTCCCACAAAACCCGGAGCCTGAAAGCTTTCCAGGTTCCTTTCCTGATAGTTGAATATTTTGTTTCCCGAAGTGCCGTACAGGTAAACATTAACATCAAAAGCTTTATAGGTAACATCCAGGTTCAGGCCGCCATAAAATTTTGGGATAGGGCTTCCCAAACTTGTTCTGTCGGAAGGTGTGATCTGTCCATCCCCGTCTATATCTTTGAAATAACGATCGCCCGGTTTTGTTTTCTGACCTGAAGTGCCCTGGTAGTAACCCCTGGGTGCTTTAACATTCAGTGCATCAATCTGGGCCTGATTTTGAAAGATGCCCAGGGATTGAAATCCGAAAAATTCTCCTACCGGCTGGCCTAAATTGGTTTCGCTGAAAGTGCTCCAGCCATTGGCGCCCAGGGGTAGGGTGATAAGGTTGTCGATGAACCTGGTGTTATTATTTATCCTGGTAAGCGAATTGTTAACCGTAGTAAGACTTAATGCAACATTGTATTTAAAATCTTTTAAGGAACGGTTGTAGTTCAAAGCAAATTCAAAACCATGGTTATCTATACTGCCTACGTTTTGAGTGGCATGGTCAAAGCCTGTTTGAGTTGGAGTAGCTATTCTTAACAGAAAATCTTTGGAAACTTTTTTATAATAATCTACCGTTAAGGTAAGGGCGCCATTTAAGAATGCCGCATCCAATCCTATATCGGTCTGGTCATCGGTTTCCCATTTCAGGTTTGCGTTGTCCAGTTGGGTAAGCGCTAATCCACCCTGGAAAACCTTGTCAAACGGATAGCCGACATTGGTGCCGGAACTGGCGGGTCCGCCTGATGAATACTGGGCTAAATACTGAAACAAGCCGATTGCGGACTGGTTGCCCACCCGACCATAACTGGCCCTCAACTTCAGGTCTGATAAGAACTGAACGTCTCTTAAAAAAGATTCTTCTTTTACCTTCCAGCCGATTGCAACGGAGGGGAATACGCCATATTGATGGCCGGTATCAAACTTAGACGATCCGTCCCTTCTAACCGTAGCCGTTATCAGGTACTTATCCGTAAACTTATAAGTTAACCTTGCAAATTGCGAAGCGAACGTAAAGGTTTGCTGGCCGCCATATGCGGTCAGGTCCTGAACCTGGCTTAAATCCCTGATAGCATTGCTGGGCAATTTATCTCCACTGCCTCCTACGAACCGGTTGGTATTTTTTTGAGCTGAATAACCGCCAACAAAATTTATGGTATGCTTGCCAAAAGTTTTGTCGTAAGAAAGGGTGTTTTCCCAGAGCAAGTCGAAAGAATTGCTGGCATTTTGAGAATAAACGCTGTTTTGATTGGGTCCGCCAAGTCCGTATTGCTGGTTGGAACGATCATCTGTAGGCTGAAAGTAATAGCCTGAAAAATCGCTCGCGTTTACGCCTAAATTGGTTTTAATTTTAAGGCCCTCATAAATAGTAGCTTCCAGCGAAGTGCTTGCCAACAGGTAATTGGATAAATTTTTATAATCATTATTTTCTATGGTGTAAACAGGGTTATTCCAGCTTTTAGTATAGATATTTACCGGGTTAAAAAAGCCGTAGTTACCATTGGCATCTTTAATTTCGTTGGTAAGTTTATTGCCGGTTATAGTAGGGATCAGTTCGGTAAGCGTGCTTAACGATCCTGTTCCGAAAGGATTGTTACTATCCTGACGGGAATATTTGGCGCTTGAAGATGATTTGAGCCACCTGTTTACCTGGTAATCAATATTAAGACCGAGGTTAGCCCTTTTAAAATAGGATCCGAGCACTATACCTTTCTGATCATAATAACCCGCAGAGAATGCAGATTGAACTTTTTCATTACCTCCCCTTACAGCGATATTATAATTTTGTTTCAAACCGGTACGATACACCGCATCCTGCCAGTCAACATTACGCAGGGATGATGGAGTTGCCCATTCGGGTAATGGCGTAAAACCACCTTCCAGTCGGGCATCTTCATTAGCCAGTGTAGCCCATTGCTCGGAGTTCAGCACCTTGTATGTTTTAGGTCTGGATTGAACAGAGGTATAAGCATCCAGAGAAACCTGCACGCCGTTCTTACTGCCTCTTTTAGTGGTAATGATCACAACACCGCTGGCAGCCCTTACACCGTAAATGGCCGTGGCAGAGGCATCTTTAAGTACATCAATGGTAGCAATGTCATTGGGATTGATATTGTTAAGGCCTCCCTGTATCGGATAGCCATCCACTACATACAAAGGGTCGTTATTGCCAAGGCTACCGACTCCTCTTATCACCACCGTAACACTGTTACCGGGAGCGCCATCATTGTTGGTAACCTGTACGCCGGAAGCGCGGCCCTGTAAGGCCTGGTCTACACTTGTAATAGGCACTTTCGCAATTGTTTCGGCGCTGACACTGCTTACAGAACCCGTTAAATCTTTCTTCTTTTGTGTACCGTATCCCACTACC
>CAXSIE010000450.1:0-214 GCA_964237295.1 uncultured Flavihumibacter sp.
TCACCATATAATTTAAATGCCCAGGGATAATCAGGATCGGCTGGCGTTCCCCAGGTGCGGTGCTGCCAGATACAATTAAGTTCATCATACTCAAACAGCGCCGACTGGGTATCGGAGATATTCGACTTTCCTTCTTTCTGAACATAAATCCCGCCGGTAGAGCTGATGCGTTTCGGCCATCCCAGTTTCAGTATCCAGCGAACTGTATCAAACA
>CAXSIE010000450.1:259-4655 GCA_964237295.1 uncultured Flavihumibacter sp.
TGCACATATCACCCATAATTCCATTTCCATACTCGGTAAATGTACGCCACCACCTGATATGCGGAATGCCATCATAAGGACGAAGCGGCGCCGGACCTGTCCACATCTCGTAATCGAAAAAATCAGGAACCTTTTCAACCGGCGGATTGCCGTTGTTGCGCATATGATGATAGCAGCACATTTCCACATGTGACACTTTGCCGAGAAGTCCGGCATCAACAATATTTTTTTTTGCATCAATCAGGTGCGGGGTGCTCTTGCGCTGTGTGCCTACCTGAACCACTTTGTTATATTTCCGAGCAGCTGCTACCATTGCTTCGCCTTCCATTACATCAACGCTGATGGGCTTTTGCACGTACACATGCGCCCCGGCTTTTATAGCATCTATGGCTGTTAATGCATGCCAGTGATCAGGTGTACCTATAAGTACAATATCCAGCTGGTTTTCAGCCAGCATTTTCCGGTAATCACCGTAGAGACGGGGCGTTTTGCCGGATTTCTGCCGCTGGCTTACCAGGGTAGCGGCTTGCGCTAACTGGTTCTTGTCCACGTCGCACAATGCCACTACTTCAACAGGAGCAACCTGTATCAGCCGGAACAGATCGCTTTTACCATACCAGCCGGTGCCTATCAAAGCAACCCTTTGTGGTTTTGCGGGATTGATAATATCCATACCATGAGCACCCAGGGTTGTAAGGGCCAGTGTTGCGGCAGCGCCTTGCAGAAAGCGCCTGCGGTTGATGTTGAAGTTATCCATTGGAGCAATGTTGATTTTTATTGAATAGTTAAGGCTTATCAATTTTACCAAATATTCCTGATTGTTGGTTCAAAAATAAATGCGACTCCCATTTTTGGAAAAGTAGAATGCCACACAAGTCAGATAGCCAACGAGTTATGATCCGGCATATGGATTGGATACAATTATAAAACTAATTTATGAAATATCTTTTTATCCTTACCGCCAATTATTATAACAATCCCGTTCAATACCGCATCAGCCAGATCGGTCATAATGAATATTATGCTGAATCCACAGATAAGAAAATAGAAAGATTTACTTTAAAAAAATGCTCAGGGGTATGGATATCTCATGGCGGAGTAATACAATTACAGGCCGCTCAGATCGGCGAGATGATTGACAGGGTACATCTAAGAGCAATAAATAATTAAGATAAGGGTTTATACAGAACGAATAATACCGTAAAATCCGAACCAGGTATAACTACGTAATTAATGCTTAATAACAATCAGTGAAAACATCTCATTCGCATGATCTGGAAGAAACATTGTTTCTTTTGATCAAAGGCAAAAACAAAAAAGCCTTCAACTATTTTTATAACCTCTGCGGCGCTACGATATTCAGCTTTATAGATAAAAATCTAAAAGATAAAATTCAGTGCGAGGCCGTATTCCAAAATGTATTTGCAAAAATTTCCCGGAACATTGATCATTACGATCCCCTTAAAAGCACCTTATATCCATGGATGTTTAATATAGCTCAGGACGAAATAAAAACGGTTAACTCCGGTTTTTATATCCGGCCAGAATCTTAATTGTTACATGCCTTATAACTTCTTAAGCATAATATTTTTAAACTCCACTTTCATAGAGGGCGTTACATGCGCCTGAAGCCCTAAAAGCCCGGTAAATTTTTGAATAGCAGTATCATTATCTGTTGCATCACTCATTAATACCCCATTAATAAAATGCTGCATGTGATTACCTTTTACTACCAGATGGTATTCATTCCACTGATCGTTACCTTTAATTACACTCATTAAAGAATCCGAACTGCCAAGGCTTCCGGTAATCGTTGGTTTCTGACCGGTTTCAATAACCACTTTTTGCCCTCTTGCTGCTAAAAAGCCGCGTCCGCGTTCTTCATAATTCAACCCGGTATATTTATTTGCACCGTCTATATCAGCCTGATAACCCTTTAAAACAAAAGGAAGGTCCTTCAATTGCTCGCTGCGGTATTGAATGCCGCTGTTACCACCCGCGCTGATGCGGTAAGATGCCTTTAATTCAAAATCTGCTGGTGTTCCGCCTCTCCAGATAAGGAAAGTGTTTTGTTTCAGTTGTGTGGCAGCAGTTACTTCACCTACGATAGTACCGTTTTCTACCCGCCAGTGAACAGGATCGCCTTCCCATCCTTTAAGCGTTTTACCATCAAATAACTGAACATAACCGTCTTTGTCTTTTTTCTGGCTGAAAGAATTGATACTGCCTGTTATTAAAACGACCAGTACCATCATCTGGATAAATTTCATATTTGGTGTTTGAAGCATGTTGAAGAATCAAAAAATATTCGAAGCAGCAATCTATGAAATATATTGAGATCAGCAAAGAAGCTTTCAGCAGTCAGTTATCCCACCTGCCATAGCTTTGGCGAAGGCAGGCTGAATATCGGCCATTACTAACGGCTTTTATTAACCCTGATTTTATCTTTCCCGTTACAATGCTGATTGCTACCATTCCTGAATTAACCTTTATAAGTGTTTAGTATTAGTAACAACGATTTATTTTCAGACTATTTTCATACATTAGACTTTCTATTAAGGTAAGATCCGGAGGCGCTATGATTGTAAATTAACAAGTATATAACCAGGAGTTCCAGGCTGATAGCCCGCCTGCCTTCGCCAAAGCTATGGCGGGCATAGTAGCTTACAGCCGACGGCTCATTAAAGAAAACCCATTGATACAAAGATCCTGGATCAACAAAATTTCTAATCCCTTACAGCTTGGAGGCATTGAAACATCCGTGCTTGATAACGGACCTGGAAAAGGCACCAGGATCGCGTGGATCAATACCGGAACCGGCCTGCGCTATAAAGTGGTTTTAGACAGGGCAATGGATATAGCGGATGCTTTTTTTAACCAGCATAACCTTGCCTGGATCAGCCCGTCGGGAATAACACCACCGGAAATTTGCCACAAGGGGATAGATTGGCTAAAAACTTTTGGCGGCGGCTTAATGGTTACCTGCGGACTCGATCATACAGGAGGACCAGAATCAGACGAATACGGCGAGCGCGGCCTTCACGGACAAATAAGTAATATAAAGGCGGAGATAGAATCAATTATACAACCTGATCCTGACGCAGGCAAACTACACATGAGTATTACCGGCAGGATAAAACAATTCCGGATCTTTGGTCCTAACCTTGAATTAAAACGCACGATCTCCGGAACCCTGGGCGAGGCCTCAATCCGTATTCAGGACGAGGTAACAAATCGTGGAAATACTCCTGCTCCGCATATGTTATTATACCATTGCAATTTTGGCTGGCCACTGGTGGATAAAGGAACAGCCATCGTTTGGAAAGGAACCTGGCAATCGAGGGAAACGGAAGAAAACAGGAAAATATTCCTGGAAGGAAATGATTTCCACAGGTGTCCGGAACCGTTAGAGGAGCATGCCGGCTTTGGTGAAGAAGCGGCTTTTATAAATATTGAAGCCGATGATTCGGGCCGGTGTACCTGTGGTTTGTATAACGCCGGTATTAGCCTGGCTGTTGCATTAAAGTTTTCAAAAAAGCAATTGCCCTGGTTAACAAACTGGCAGCATTGGGGCCCGGGAGAATATGTAACCGGACTGGAACCCGGAACCAACCCGCCCATAGGCCAGGCAAAAGCCAGGGAGCAACAGAAACTGATTTACCTTAAACCGGGTGAGTCAAAGTGTTACGACCTGGAATTTGAAGTGCTGCACAATGATGAACAGATCACTGAATTTTTAAGTTCAACGAATGCATATTAAAATTACACTTTAATACAAAACCATATAAAAATGAGTATCGCTCAACAAGCACTTGAAAAAGGTAAAGGAATACTGCGGTTGGCTCCCACATGGGTGCCAAGATCGTTCTGCGTACCCGGACGCCGTATTAAATTACATCCCGATGATTACTATGTTTTGGGTGGACAACGGGGAGGTATAGATGAACGCTGGCTTTCTTCCACCACCCCTGCAAAGAACGGTCCGCTCACCGGAGAAAACGAGGGACTAAGCGCTGTTGTTTTTAATGATGGCGCTACGGAACAGCAGGTTTTACTTAAAGATGTTATCAGCGAACTTAAAGGTGAAATTATCGGTGACCGCTTATGGAATGAACATGGCGCATGGCCCATGTACTCCAAGTTTTTCGATAACATGGGACCGCTTCCCCATCATATTCATCACAATGATGAAAAAGCTGCCCTGATAGGGCAAATGGGAAAACCGGAAGCTTATTATTTCCCTCCTCAGCTAAATAATCATGGCGGCGATTTTCCCTATACTTTCATGGGTATTGCACCGGGCACTACCAGGGAAACAATCAAAGAATGCCTGATGAATTTTACCAAGGGTGATAACAAGATCACTAATTATTCCCAGGCTTATCGACTGGAACCC
>CAXSIE010000451.1:0-3966 GCA_964237295.1 uncultured Flavihumibacter sp.
CATTTTACAAGTACCTTAAACAACAACCCTATGGATGCACTGGAACTCGATCCTGAATACCTGCGCAGGCTGGATAAACTATATCCCCATATACTGGAACATATGGAGCAGCATAAACCTGATATCTACCAGGAGGGAGATACTTATTATTGCCTTTCCGATAGCAACCTTCAGACTGAGATCTCAGGATCTGGCAAGAATATGCAGGATGCACTTGAAGACTGGGAAAAAAGTTATCAAAAAGCCGGTACTGATGGCAAAAGCTAAAAGCGCTACCCAACTCTTTTCAGGGCCCGTTTCTCCTATGCTGGCGCTCTCTGTAAAAGAACCTTTTACCGATCCGGAATGGCTCTATGAAATAAAATGGGAAGGGTACCGCGTTATTGCACAGGTAAGAAATGGCAAAACCACCCTCTATTCCAGCAAAGGTGAAGACCTTACCGATACATACAAACTGATCGTTAATGAATTTGAAGGTCAACCAGACCTGATTGTTGATGGCGAAGTAGTTGTTCTTGACCAGGATGGTAAACCGGATTACAATGCGCTGCAGCATTATAACGGCAAGGGCGATCTTGTATATTACATTTTTGATTTGCTGTATTATGAAGATGAAAGCTATTTAAACAAGCCTTTGATCCAACGTAAAGAAATGCTTTTGCATGTTATTAAAAAAGAAAGCATTTTAACTTACAACGACCATTTTGATAACGGGATCGGACTGTCTGAACAAATTAAGAAGTTAGGACTCGAAGGTATTGTTGCCAAAAAAAAAGAAAGCATTTATAAGCCCGGTGAGCAATCAAAAGATTGGTTAACTGTTAAGATCGTTAAAAGGCAGCAAGAAAAAAAGGTTACCACTGCCGTGCCGGATGTATATGCGGATATGATAAAAGAGATTGCAAGGATAAGAGCAAAAAGGGCGCGGGGCGGGTAGTATAATAAAGTTTGTGAAGTATGGGCTTGATACCTGTAGTAACTTTTACACAAACACTGTAAATCTTACGCTGAAAATCATTTTGTTGTCAGCAACCTCCATATAATTGAGGGATGGAACAATGTTGAGGGTGGTTCCAGCAGCGCTACCACTTTCAATTATTCTGGATATTCTTTTAAAAAATGTTCCTGCCAGCCTGTCCGCTCCAACATTTTTCAGTAATACTTTATCTAAAGCTAAGGCCTGAAGGCATGCAAATGACATACCCTGTCCGTAAATCGGGTTGAAACTCGAAACCGCATCACCTAGTACCAGGTATCCGCCGGAAAAGTTGGCCGTTTCTCATAATGTCTTCTGATACTAATTTACAGCTTTTGGTATGGCACCGGAAGAATTCCTGCTGTATGTAGTGACTAACACCATAAGTAACTGTTTTATAACCACGGAGGTAACGCCGGAGAAGAAAAGCAGATAAAATATCGGTTGAATATGTTTACAACTAAATCTTTAGTTATATATTTGTTTTTGTCAGCTATTTTATACTACTGTTACAAGTAAGTCTTTTTATCCTGATAAGAATATAATAACAGATAAATTTTTAAATATGACTGGTATGAACATAACCCTGAATCATCAGGAACACGATACAAAATTCAATATAACAAAATTAAGTATCACGGATAAAGCTTTCTCCAAAATCATCATTTTCCTCTTTTTTGTTTTGTCATTTAATTATAACGCATATGCGCAAACTTCGCTTGAAACCAATAAAGTGATGGGTTATTTTTCAAACCAACAATATGAAGAAGCTATAAGTTATTTAACCACCCTCGAAACCAGGGATTCCGGCAACCTGCAGTTATTAGGCTACCTGGCTTATGCCAATCACATGAATGATAATTATGTTGTTGCAGAAAATTATTATAAAAGAATGCTTAACATCGATTCTAACAATATAGCTGCACTGCAGTATATAAGCAATGATGACAATACTGAGGTAGAAAAAGCACAGATCCTTACCCGCCGTCTTATTAACCTTCAACCGAAAAAGCCATCCTATTATAAGAACATGGGAGGCATTCTTCGAAAAATGAATCAAAAAGATTCAGCATTGATGTATTATAAACAAGCTTTTGATCTTGGTTCAACCGATTACAGGTATGTTGCCGCATATGCAGACATCCTGCTCGATCAGAAACAGGTAGCAAAAGCTGACAGCCTTTTAGAAATTGGATTACTAACGGACTCTTTAAATATTGCTTATTTAACGCTGCGAATCCGGTCAGCTTATGAAGCAAAAGATTATAAAAATGTTTTGGTTCCAGGGGAGCGATTGATACGAACCGGAGAAAAAACATTGAATCCATTTTTGAAGCTTGCCTTGTCTTATTATAACCTTAAAATGTTTAATGATTGTATCCGGGTATGCGATTACCTGTTAAGCCAGGGTTTTCAGGTTGAATCCGTATATTATTACCAGGCCAAATCGTGGGCAAAACTGCATGATTACGTAAAAAGCAACGAACTTTTAGAAGTATGCCTTACCAATGCAATTTCGAATACAGCGGAAATGTATTATTATAACCTTGGCGAAAACAATGAAGCGATCAGGCAGTATAAAAAAGCAGTATCTTATTATGATTCGGCATATTATCTTTTTAAAAATCCGGATATGATGTACAATGCCGGGCGGATTTCAGAGAGCAATTTAAAAAATGAAAAGCTTGCGCGTAAATATTATGGCAAATACCTTGAAAAGGCTACACCTCAATCCGGCGATGGGAAGAAGGTATATGAATATGTAAGGAACAGGTTGAACAAAACTAAAATTGATTCCCGTAAATAATTTTTATTGATTATATAATTACAATTCTTTTCAAAAATTATGATCAGGAGGAAAGGTGTCGTATTTCAACTGAATCTCCCGCATCAGCTCCTGGTCAATTGTTTTATTATTTCCAAAAGCGGTTTGCAGATCGTCATAATAATTTTCAAACCCGCCCGGAGTATCAATTACCAATACTTTGACAATAGCATCACTGGCATTTGAAAAAGCATGAACAGTCATTTTAGGTATGAAAACAAAACTGCCCCTGAGTAATACAGATTGCTCATTTTGCAATTGAATAGTAAGCTCACCTTCCAATACATACCAGGCATGTTCAAATACCTTGTGTTTATGAGGGGGAGGTCCTGGAAAATTTGGTGATAATTCGTATTCTGTAATCGATAATTTATTGTTTGTAGCCTCACTAAAAAGCTTTAAAAACAGTTTTGAACTGCCGACAGAAATTTCCCTTCCTGCATTCGGACTTAATACAATTGGATGGCGGTAAGATTCCATTATTAATTCATTATTTTTTTATTCCAGCCAGCTACTTCCTTTCAATACGTAACTTCATACTCAACTTAATACTAATTTATGAAAATTACATTTGCAACCGCTATCATTTTAAGTTTAATAGTAACATTCGGTCAGGCCCAGTTGATAACGCCGGACCATGAAAAGGTTAAAGGCGGCGAACTTACCATACAACCAATCACGCATGCCACCCTGGTGCTTGAATTCAACAAAAAAAATATCTATATTGATCCTACCGGAGGCGCCGATGCCTTCAAAGGTCTTGCGGCTCCGGACCTGATCCTTATAACCGATATACATGGCGATCACATGGATCCGAAAACTATTGAAGCCATCAATACCGCCAATGCAGTGATGGTGGTTCCTCAGGCCGTTGCAGACAAACTTCCAGCTACAATAGATAAACAGAAGCTGGTAATTCTCAAGAATGGCGATAACACCGAGCAGGCAGGCGTTTCTATTTTGGCTATTCCGATGTATAACCTGCCTGAAGCTGCCGATGCTTTTCACACCAAAGGAAGAGGGAACGGCTACGTGCTTACTATCGGTGGCAAGAAGATTTATATTTCAGGAGATACGGAAGATATTCCTGAAATGCGTGCCTTAAAAAATATCGACATTGCTTTTGTTTGCATGAACCTGCCTTATACAATGGATGTAAAAGAAG
>CAXSIE010000451.1:3976-4650 GCA_964237295.1 uncultured Flavihumibacter sp.
GTAAACCAGGCGGCACAGGGTGTGCTGGCGTTTAAACCTAAAATTATTTATCCTTACCACTACCGCGGACAAGATGTAACTACTTTTAAAACCGCGGTGAATGCCGGTGATAAAAATATTGACGTGCGGTTGCGGAACTGGTATCCGGCTGCTAAATAATTATTAATGGTTAATGATTAATGGTTAACGAGAAGTGTTTTTTTAATAGCTGAAGTCAGCAGACTTGGGATGTTATTTAACAGGAGCAAAACTTCACTTCCCCCAAACTTTTTCCCCACCGATATAAGTAGCCAGCACTGAGGTTTTTAACACCTCGCTGGCCGGAACGGCTAACAGGTCCTTATCCAGAATTATAAAATCCGCAAATTTGCCTTTTTCGAGTGAGCCTTTTTCATTTTCTTCAAAGTTAGACCGGGCTGCCCATATGGTCATTCCTTTTAAAGCCTGCTGACGGGTTAAAGCATTTTCAACCTGGAACCCCCCGCTTGGGTATGCTTTGGCATCGATCCTGAATACTGCCGCGTAAAAAGTTTTGAATGGCGAGATGTCTTCAACCGGGAAGTCGGTTCCCAATGGCAGCCATCCATTCTGGTCAAGCAATTGTTTATAGGCATAAGCGCCTTTCACGCGCACCGGTCCTAAACGCGTACCTGCCCAATACATATCCGAAGTAG
>CAXSIE010000452.1:0-4644 GCA_964237295.1 uncultured Flavihumibacter sp.
TCCAGGGCCTTAAGAAAAGACCTGACCCAGCAGATTACTTACTATAATGGTTTGCCTGAAGGCAAGCAGGATGCTATGAAACAGGAAATACAAGGAGCCCAGTATTACCTGCAATATCTGGATATGCTGGATGGACAATTTAAAGAAAACAATGTACATCCCAATCCGGAACAGCCACAAATTATCAATAGCAACCTGGATCCGGGAATTAGAAAATCTGATAAAGCCAAATAGCTCCCGTATTAGTGTCAAGTTAATCTTAATATGACGCATGGTCTTGCATCGGTTCAAATATTTTTTTTAACACGGAGAACAGCCGGAGGAGGAAACGCGGAGGGCGCAGAGGAATTCCTCTGCGCCCTCCGCGTTTCCTCCTCCGGCTGTTCTCCGTGTTAAAAAAAAACACTTCAACTCAACACATCATCTCATACTTAGCATAACATTAGTTTTACTATCAACCATCAGCTATCAGGCTTTTATTTGATTTTTGTCAAACCAATAAAACGCTGAAGTAGATAATTTCATAAATGAAAAAAATAAATTTATGAAAATCAAAATCTTGTTAACCCATCCATTTACGCTGATTGCAAACTTCCTCTTAGTTATTATCAGCGGACCCTGGTACAGTCACTTTTATTTTCAGGAATTAATAACCGGCTTACTTAATGGAGAATTATATTCCATTTTTGGGATTGTCGGCATTTTAATAATTGTATTCAGTCATTTTAAGTACAAAGAAGTTATCAACAACCTTGAAGCATGTTTTATAAACCTGATCGGTGGGGTGTTGCTGATAGTATCCTTATGCTTATTTTTTTATCGCGTTAAGGTTATCAGTGTTTCAGGAACATTTGTGCAAATTGTTCCCCTCATCTCCCTCCTGACCTTTTGCATCCTTGTGTCTTTCTTTGTAATATTATCACCTTTCAGTCAAAAAAATGCTATAAATAACGAACTTCGTTAATCCTTTTGTTTGTAGGAAAGTCTTTACTCAATCGGCTGCCTGGTTAAGGCCGAACCGATTGGTAACCCGTTATCAAACAAAGTCAGATCTGCACAATAGTGTATGATTGCCGATCATAAAATCCAATTGAATTTAAACCAGTAATATCCTTATAATTTTAAGACATCATTCTGATATTTAAAGATATGATGTTATAAAACTGGCAACGTTATTGAACGTTACACTTTAAAACATATCATTGTTTAGGAACTCAATCATCATAAATATGAACCGTAACCTGATTTATTGTCTGGCATTTTTCTTTGTTACTGCAACTATTTTTTCCTGTTCAAAAGAGTACAGTGTTGAATCCGGGGCCTTTACTAAAGCGAAGGGTTCTTTGCACGATAATTCAGGTAACTGTTATACATCTACTATTATCGGCAGCTATTATACCGGTGTAAAACTTACCGACTCTAATTATATCCAGGTACAGGTAAACGTAACAACAGCAGGTAATTATTCCATTGCATCAGATACTGTAAATGGGTTTTCTTTCAAAGATTCCGGGATCTTTAGTACCGCAGGGGTTCAAACGATCAGGTTGAAGGCTACGGGTACCCCTCTCTTTAATCAAAATTCGGATTTCCTCCTTAGCTTTGATAGCACTGTTTGTAATGTTACCGTTTTAGTTCAGGATAGCACCGGCAATACCGGAACTAAACCCACTGCCGCTGATACAGCCTGGCAATTCACGGAAGGCAGTAGATATTTTCATGGTCCGATAGATACGGCTTTTACTTTTGATACAACTGTTTCGGCAATACCTTTCAAAGTTGTAAACATACAGGGCCATTCCGTAACGGGTGATTCCATCTTCTTTGTCGGGATAGGTATTCCGGGTGGTGTTATAACTACAGGAACCTATACCAGTAATACCACATCATTATTTAAATTCCTTGGGTCATATGATACTACTGACAGCTTGTATACTGCATACTTATTAACCCCTACCGTTAATACCACCATTCAGGTTACCGCCTATAGTAGTTCTACCAGAGTTATACAGGGCACCTTTAGCGGAACAGCAAAGAATAAAACTGGCAATATTGTAACGATTTCCGGAGGGAAGTTTGCTGCTAAACTTAACTAGTGTCAAGTTAAACTTAATGTGACGCAAGGTTTTTCTTCGGTTCAAACATTTTTTTTAACACAGAGAACAACTAGAGGAGCAAACGCAAAGGGCACAGAGGAATTACTCTGTGTTCTCCGTGTTTCCTCCTCCGGCTGTTCTCTGTGTTAAAAAAAACTCTTCTACTCGACACACATCATTTCATACTTAAATTAACACTAGGAACAGAAGCGGTATTTTGTTTTAAGAATGAAAAAAACGAGATAAAATACAGTATGATTACTTCAATAACTCGTTTAAACGTTGCGCCAACTGCGGCCCTCTCAGGTCTTTGGCAATGATCTTACCATTCGGATCGATTAAAAAATTCTTGGGAATACCTTGTACTTTATATTTCTGGGCTACTTCATTGTTCCAGAATTTAAGGTCGCTTACATGAGTCCATGCAAGGTTATCGTTCTTTATAGCTTGTAACCAGGGGTCACGGCTCTTGTCAAGTGAAATTCCGAGGATCGTAAAATTTTTATTTTTAAATTTATTGTAAGTATTAACAACATTAGGGTTTTCCTGGCGACATGGACCACACCAGCTCGCCCAGAAATCTATTAATACATATTTTCCCCTGAAAGAAGAAAGAGACACCGGCTTTCCATCAGGATCATTCTGGGTGAACTCAATTGCATCTGAACCTACCGCGCCTATCTTGACAAGATCTAAATTTTCTTTTACAGACTGCCCGTAGAAACTTTTCTTCACATTTTCCGGGAATCCGTTGTAACGTGTCTCCAGCAATGTTACATCTTCAGACAGTTGGGCTGTAATCATTACCAGAAAAGGTGATACGTAAGATCCTTTCTTTTCTTTTAAAAATTTATCTATCCCATCCTCAATTTCCCGCGTTAATTTGATGCCCTGTACAGAAAGATTGTCAGTCATTCCCGTCATTTTAACCTGCTCGTTTAGCTGATTGAGCTTGGTAAACAGCGGATTAAAACGCTCCTGAAAATCCTGGAAATCTTTATTGGAAGGGGATCCCTCCACTTTCAATTTTTGTATATCGGCGGAATTACCACTTACCGTAACAACACTGTTATCAAGAAACAATAATCCTTTCTTTTGTACCCCGGGAAAATTTATGTTGCACAAACCGGGTTCAGGGATTTCGCCTTTCAACATAAATGAATTATTCTTTACAAGAGACTTGGCAAGCGTATCTGTTGGATTATTAAAATCAGTCAAGGAAACTACTGAATTACTAGTCAAACCTGTTAACGACCCATTTATAACAAAACCCTTTCTTTGTGCCATTCCTATAAACGGAACCAGCAATAAAGCAAACAGCGCTCTTTTCATCAACATATAATTTATGGAATATTATTTTGAATGCCTCTCCTGTAAAATATTAATTACCGCCTGTAAATTATGACCTTTTGCGTTAAGTAAAAGCAAATAATGAAAAAGAAGGTCAGCAGATTCATTCAAAAAGAGGTCTGAATTGTTATCTTTAGCTTCAATAACCATTTCTATTGCTTCCTCTCCTACTTTCTGGGCAATCTTGTTAATGCCTTTCTGAAATAAGCCGGCTACATATGATTGTTCTGCAGGGGCTTGCTTGCGAAGTTTGATAATTTCTTCCAGGTAAAACAAAAAATCAACCGCATCGTTCTTTTCACCCCAGCAGGTATCAGCACCGGTATGACAAACCGGTCCTACAGGATTAACCTTTATCAGCAGGGTATCGTTATCGCAATCCACCGCCATACTTTTTAAAAGCAGGAAATTACCGCTTTCTTCACCTTTTGTCCATAGCCGCTTTTTACTCCTGCTGTAAAAAGTTACCCTGCCTTCCTGCATTGTTTTATTCAATGCATCTTCATTCATAAATCCAAGCATCAGCACGCGGAACGTCTTGTAATCCTGGATAATAGCGGGAATAAGGCCGTTTTCGTATTTTTTAAAATCAACTTCCAAATCTTTAAATTTTAATTGCTGCTTTGTACTCCTTTGTTTATAATCTAATCACAATTCCTTCATGCTGCAAATATCGCTTCAATTCAGGAATACCCACCTCTTTAAAATGAAAGATGCTGGCAGCAAGCGCTGCATCGGCTCTTCCTTTATTAAATACCTCCGTAAAATGTTCCACCGCCCCACCGCCTCCGGACGCAATAACCGGTACCGGAAGGTTTTCCGACAGTTGCCTGGTAATATCTATTGCAAAACCCTGCTTTGTTCCGTCATGGTTCATACTCGTTAGCAGTATCTCACCGGCGCCTCTTTCACCGGCTTCCTTTGCCCAGTCAAAACAACGGGAATTTGTTTTAACCCTGCCGCCGTTAAGATACACATACCATGCACCATCTTCTTCCTGCTTGGTATCTATGGCAAGCACCACGCATTGACTTCCAAACTCACGGCTCAGGTCATTTAAAAGAGAGGGATTTTTATAGGCGGAAGAATTGACAGAAATTTTATCCGCACCATTTTGAAGTAATACGCTCACATCATCCACACTGCTGATGCCCCCGCCAACAGTAAATGGTATGTTGATGTGATGGGCAATACGATT
>CAXSIE010000453.1:0-4615 GCA_964237295.1 uncultured Flavihumibacter sp.
CAGTCACATTCCTTTATCTCGTATGCCGTCTTCTGCTTGAAAAAAAAAAAAAATCAATACAGAATCTTAAGAAATTTTTATAAAAGATTGCAAACAGTGATTATCAATAATGATCAGAAGCAATGGATGGCTTGTTAAAACCGTCTGTTGTTATAAGCGCGTGCAACTTAGCAGCAACCATTCCCTTTCGGATAGGCACGTCGCATCTTTTCCGAACGTCTCCTTCTTGAGTAAGGCTAACGTCAGAATTTTACATCTTTATATAAAGCGTATGAATGTTCATTGAAACCTTACTTATATGCAAATCAATATTTACCTGTCATTTCCTAGCGCCAGGCTGTCTTCACCTGCTTTCCGGTGCCCGTGCATCCTGCGCATATTCACTTGGTGTTTTACCAAATTGCTTTTTAAACTCCTGCCTAAAATATTTTAAGTCGTTATAGCCTACGCTATAAGCCACTTCATACACTGCCATTTGGCCTTCACGTAACAGTTGGGCGGCTTTTTTAAGCCGGAGTGATTTTATAAAATCATTGACCGACATTTTACTGACCGCTTTAATTTTTTTGTAAAGTACGGGGGTACTCATAGCCACCATACGGGACAGCACTTCCACGCCAAACTCGGAATTCTCAAAATTCCCTTCCACAATCTTTATCACCTTTTGGAGAAATTCCTGCTCCACCGCATTGATGCCTTCCATTTTACCGGGCGGATCTTTTATTTCTTTGGGATACTGATTCATCTGCTGCATAAAGATCTGGCGCAGCCTTTCCCTTGACGCCAGCAGGTTTCTCACATTCAGTTCCAGTATTTTTATGCTGAAGGGTTTTGTAAGGTACATATCTGCGCCGGTTTCAAGTCCGCTTACATGGTCGCTCTGCGTACTTTTGGCCGTTAATAGTATCACTGGTATATGACTGGTGCGCTCATCTGTTTTTAAACGTTCACAAACTTCCACTCCATCCATTACAGGCATCATAATGTCGCTGATGATAATATCCGGTATCAGGCCGGTTGCCAAAGCAAGTCCTTCTGCCCCATCTGCTGCTTCATGAATAACATACTGTGCAATAAATGTTTCCCGCATTAAATCTCTCAGTTCCGTATTGTCTTCTATGATAAGCAGGGAAGGCATATTTTTAGGAGTAGTTGTACTGGCCGCAGTCACTTTGTAAACAGAATCCGCAGACATTTTTTTAATCTTTTCTTCGACATGCATTTCATGCATATCTTTAATTTGATCGGCACTAAAATGTTTACTGCCTTTGAGCAGCGTTACAATAAAAGCGGTTTTGTATGTATCTCCACCAGTAGCCGGTTCGCTTTGCACCGCAATATGTCCCTTATGCAGCAATACGATGTTTTTTGCAAGCGCCAACCCTATTCCATAACCGGTATTTTGTACGCCGTGATCATTTACCTGGAAAAAATTGGTAAACACCTTATCTATGTATTCCGGTGCTATGCCCCTGCCGTTATCTATTATTTTTACCATCACTTCCTCATTCATTTCAATTACCTGTACCCAAATCCTGCCTTGCTCCGGCGTAAACTTGAATGCGTTGGCAATGATGTTGAAAAAAACTTTTTCCATTTGTTCTTTATCGAAATAAAGCGGCAATTTTTGGCCGTCATAAATAAGCGAGGCGATGATGCCTTTTTTTAAAGATATATCACGGAAACTGTTGAAGACATCTTCCAGGAAAGGATAAAAATCATGTTGTTGCACTGATAGCTTAAGGTTGCCGGTTTCGGCTTTTCTGAAATCCATCAGTTCACTGACCAGTTTCCACAAACGATTAGCGTTTTGCCTTATTGCGCCCAGTTGTTGTATGGTATGGATGTTGGTTTCTTTTCCATCCATAATTCTCTCTACCGGCGCAATAATAAGTGTAAGGTGCGTTCTGATCTCATGAGAAATATTGGTGAAGAAATTAAGCTTTACCTGGTGCATCTCTTCTTCTTTTTTCAGCAATGCACCCAGAAAAAGATAGCGCAACAAAAGGAACACCAGGCCCGCAGAAGCGAGTATGTATAAACTGTAGGCCCACCAGGTAAGCCAGAAGGGCGGAAGTAGTTTAATATCAAGCGAAACCGTATCACTCCAAACACCATCATTGTTGGCGCCTTTTACTAGAAAGATAAATTCACCTGCGGGAAGATGGGTATAGCTGGCTACCGGAGTGTTGCTGTACACCCAGTCTTTGTCATAGCCCTGCAATTTATATGCATAGGAATTCTTACTGCTTTTGATATAATTGAGGAGTGCAAATTCTATGGTAATAACATCCTGGTTGTGATTAAGTGTAAGGTACCGAATACTTGTCATGCTTTGGTTGAGCACTTTCGTGGAATCATTGGGTTCTACGGCATCGTCGAAAAGTTTCAATCCTGTAAGATAGATGCCGGCCGCTTTTTGATTAGATTGTATTTTCTCCGGGAAAAAATGGGTGATACCATTAAATCCGCCGAAAAAAAACTCGCCTTTATGGTCTTTAAAAAATGAGTTGTAGTTAAATGCATTGCCGGCAAGGCCATCGCTCGCAGTATATACCTGCAACTGCTCCTGTTCAGGATTATATTTCAGCAAACCTTTATCGCTACTCAGCCATAAATTTTGCTGGTCATCTTCCAGTATTCCCAGAATGTTCCGGTTACTTATTTTATCGGACTGATTATAATATTCAAGGCTTTTTTTCTTTTCGTCAAATCTTGCCAGGCCTCCCTGCTGAATGCCTATCCATATTTGGCTTCTTTTATTTTGAAGGATGCAGTTAACAATATCACGGGAGACTTTCCAGAAGTTTTCCCCTTCAAGTACATAGAGCCCGTCTGTGGTACTTACCCACAACCGGTTTTTATCATCTTCTAAAAAATGGGTAGCTGTGAAATTAAACGGCGCTTTACGGGTAAATTCGTTGTCAATAACATCAAGCCCCTGCAGTATTTTATTAAACAGTTTGGTTCCAACATTAGTTCCTACCCAAAGCCGTGCTTTACTGTCTTCATACACGCTTAGAATTTCTTCGTTCAACGATAAGGCATCGTCGTCGCGGAATAGAAATTTTTTAAACTTTTTTTTAGCAGGATCAAAAAGATTTAGCCCCCCACCATGGGTGCCGGCCCAAATCTGACCTTGCCAGTCCCGGTAAACAAATTTCACCAGGTTGGATCCAATTGAACCCGGGTCGGCGGCGGACTGTTTGTAGTTTTGAAACATGCCGGTACGCCGGTCGTAATAATTTAATCCGCCACCTTCTGTTCCTACCCACAGATTTTTTTTCTCGTCTTCAACAATGCTGCTGATAACATTATTATTCAGGTAATTAGAGTGCTCTTTTTTACGCAGCACATAAAATGGGGTGTTGAGCGAATAAGCATAATTGACGCCACCAAAATAAGTACCTGCCCAGATATTCCCTGTTACATCCTGGAAAAGGCTATGTATACTGTTTTGGCTTAAACTTTCCGAATGCTCTTCGTTCTGCTGAAAGGAAAACAAAATATTGCCCTGGTCATCAAGCACACTGATGCCTTCCTGGGTGCCTGCCCACAACCTGCCTTCTTTATCCACCAGCAATTTTCTTATGTTATTATTAATAATGGAGTTGCCAGAAGGCTGGTGCAAAAATTTCTTAAAGTTACCAGTGCGACTATCGTATTTATTAAGCCCGTTTCTATGGGTACCTATCCAGATATTTCCCTGCCGGTCTTCTTCAATACTGGTTATAAAATCCCCACTGATGGATTGGGGGTTGAGCAAGTTGTGGCGGAAAAAAGTGAAGTCTGCTCCCACTTCTGATTTCTTGAATTTAAACAGGCCGCATGTGGTTCCTACCCACAAATTGCCGTTACGATCTTCAAAAATGGTGCGTATGCTCCAGTTTTTCATTGAATCCGCGAGCTTCGGAAGTATAACCGGCTCCGGCCGGTCCCCTTTTTCTGTGTTAATTATAAACAAGCCGCCGGTGGTGCCTGCCCAAACCCTTCCTTTTTTATCTTCATACAAACATTGCCAGGTAAGCTGCTTTTTACCCGGGAAAGGTATTCTCCTGAATTGATCCAGTTGAGGCAGGTATTTGTTTAAGCCATTTCCGGTACCTGTCCAAAGATTTTTTTTTGAATCGCCCAGTATGCACAAAATACCGTTACTGCTGATGGTGGTTGTATCGGCAGCCCTTGACTTATAAACCTTAAACCGGTAGCCATCGTACCGGTTGAGTCCATTGGAAGTGCCTATCCAGATAAAGTCGCGGCTGTCTTGCCCAATGGCAATTACGGCGTTCTGCGATAGGCCGTTTTCTACCGTAAGGTGATGAAAAGCCAGTTGCTGCGCCGAAAGGCCTGTAGTTACAACAAGTAAAACAAGCAATAGTCGGATAATATGTACCTGGTTCAGTGCTATCATTATTATTAGACCAACCGGCTGGCAAATTTTTTATAAATATAAATATGAAAATCAATTGAATCGAAGACCAAGCGAATTTTAATCAGTTCATCATGGTATCTTACAAAAGTAATTTCAGCCAGCGGGCAAACGGAAGCCACCTTAACGAAGCCGCTTTGGAAGATGTGCATTATGATATATGACACCATGCTGTTTGCATTATTG
>CAXSIE010000454.1:0-4606 GCA_964237295.1 uncultured Flavihumibacter sp.
TTATCTAATGTTGAGGTTTGAATTTTTAAATTCACGAAGGACTCTGTGGTTAAAAGTTCAGGAAGCCATTAATGGTTACTGCTCATCCAAAACAATATCAAAATTTACCAGTTGTACAAACTGCTGAATCCTTTCATCAATATCCTGTTTATCAATCTCAGTCAGTCGCATGGTTCCAAATTTCTCGACACAAAAACTGGCCATTGCCGAACCTACTATTATTGCCGTTTTCATATTCCTAAAAGAAATGTCTTTTGTCCTGGCTATGTGTCCGATAAAACCGCCTGCAAAAGTATCGCCTGCTCCGGTCGGGTCAAATACTTCTTCGAGTGGTAAAGCCGGTGCAAAGAACACCTGGTCGCCATAAAATAATAAAGCGCCGTGCTCTCCCTTTTTTATGATAAGATACTTGGGACCCATCTTCATAATTTCTTTTGCTGCTTTAACCAGAGAGAATTGTGAACTTAACTGCCGGGCCTCACTATCATTTACCAATAAAACATCTACATGCTTTAATACATTTTCAAGATCGCTCATAGCTGTTTCCATCCAGAAGTTCATAGTATCCAATACGATCAGCTTTGGCCGTTCCTTCATTTGTTCAATCACACTCATTTGTACAGCCGGAAGCAGATTACCTAGCATAAGGAAATCAGCACCCTGATAACTATCCGGAACAACCGGCTGAAAATCAGCAAGCACATTAAGCTGCGTTTCAAGAGTATCCCTGCTGTTCATATCCATATGGTATTTGCCGCTCCAGAAGAATGATTTTTCATCCTTTTTAATCTGAACGCCTTCCAGTTCCACGCCTCTTGATTTAAGGGCATTCAATTCTTCCTGTGGAAAATCACCACCTACTACTGAAATCTGCTTTATCGGTGTAGTAAAGTTTGAGGCGCTCCAGGCGATATAGGTGGCAGCCCCTCCCACAATTTTATCACTTTTGCCAAAAGGGGTTTCGATCGCATCAAAAGCCATTGAGCCAACTACTATCAAAGACATAAAGTATAAATTTTAAAATGGATTAGCCTTACGGCTTTGGGCAAAACGCTGCAAACCTAGTTGATTTTTTTGGGTTGTATTGAAAAACCTAAGAATGTCTCTGGCATTAAATACCACAGTTACAAGGGCACAGAACGCAAAACTAACAATTTAGCCACAAAGACACGAAGGCACTTAGTGCCTTCGTGTCTTTGTGGCTAAATTGTTTAATTATATTTGCGAACCTCATGGCCAAAATAAAAAGCAAAAGTAACGGCACCAAAAAAGAAACCATTATTGAAGTGGCAGCAAAACTTTTTCACAAAAAAGGGTTTAATGCAACTTCCATGCGTGACCTGGCAAAGCATGTTGGTGTTGAAGCCGCCAGTCTTTATAATCACATTCAATCGAAATCTCAAATTTTACAGGAAATATGTTTTGATATAGCCAATATTTTTACAGCTAATATTGAAAATATTGACGGCAGCGGAAATAACTCTATAAGTAAGGTAGAAGCCTTATTGCGCTTTCACATAAAGCAAATGGTACATCACTATGAAAATGTATACGTAAGCGACCGGGAATGGAAACACCTCACTGATCCATATCTTTCCAATTACCAGAATCAGCGCCGGATCTACCGTAAACGCTTTGCCTTGATTATAGAAGAAGGAATAAAAAAAAACGAAATAAAAGATATGGATGCTCCTACTGCGGTACTGATCATGCTTCATGCTATCAGTGGCATTGAATCATGGCACCGGAGCAAAAAAAAACTTAATGCCGAACTGCTGGAAGAGAACATGGTTATGATTCTGATAGAAGGACTAAGGGCTAAATAAATTTGTAACCACAGGGATGATCTTAATTGACGTATCTATCAGTCGTTCAGACAGTTTTTTATAAGCTCAGCTACCGTTTCCTTTACACATCTTTATACTTCCCTTATGATTTAGATAGTAACGGTTGAATTTCCGCTTATTATTTTTTATATTTATCAAATATTCCTTTTGTCCGGTTCCTTCCACCTTCTTAAACAACAATAAATTTCAGGTTATGAGAAAAATTTCATGGTGGGCTAAACAAAACCCCTGGAAAGCCCGTGTGACCATTGCCATCCTTTATGTTTTAATTACCGCATCGGCTTTATACATGGCAGGGAATTTATTGGCGCTGAGCATTCAGGCAAGTGGATGGCTGCTTTTTGCAGCATTAGCACTTTTTGCCGGTGGTGCTTTATACTATCCTTATAAAAAACGAAGAAACACTTATCCGCCAACATTCAATTTTTATGCAAGACAAAAAACATGCGACTGGATGCTGGCTTTCTCCGCATTTTTATTAGTTGGTTTTATAGGTAATACTTCCGGTAATCCCTTTTTTTTCTCCGGAATTATAAAGGGTGCTTCTACAGGCAGCATTTCTCTTGCTCCCGTGCCGGTACCTGCTAAAGAAGGAAAGAAGTCATCAGTAACATTCAAACCCACAAAATCGGAAAGAAAAGCGCTTTTAAAAGAGTTGAAAAAATTGTTACGGCAATCCCTTCATGACCAAAGAGAAAGGGATATAAATAAGGGAACAAGGGTATCCTTACTTATTTTGTCTATCATAGGAGGAGTGGTTCTTTCAATGTTGCTTGCCACTATTTCCTGTAGTCTTGCTTGCAGTGGCGCAGATACCCTTGCTATTTTAGTACTTGCGTTTGGTACGGCGGCAATAGTGGGATTATTAGTTTTAACGATCAGAGGTATTTATCACCGATATCCGAAAGTACTTGTGCCGGCGGGTTCTACAGGTAACGCTACATAATCCACTGAAGTAATTGTGCATAACCTGATTAATCACTTATAATTATGGTTTTAAAAAGCAGGTTTTGTTATTAAAATACCAAGCTGTTATAATTTGAACCATTCAAAGTTTTTTTCGTTATAACTTAGTATAAATTTTAACGGATGAAGCGGATCGTACTGTTATTAACCTGTCTGTTTACTTTTTGTTGCTTTTATAATGCAACTGCCCAGTGTTCCATTTGTACAAGAACAGCGCAGCAAATGGGCGAAAAACCTGCAAAAGCTTTGAACACAGGTATATTATATCTTGCCGCGGCTCCACTAGCTATTGCCGGTTTTATAGGTTACCGCTGGTGGAAAAGTACCAATTAAGTATTATTGTAATAACCTTTTGTGATATTCTTTCATAAGTTAAAGTTATCCCGAAGGAATTTATATAAGTTGAACCCACCCAACTCAAGTTGTTTCTTTATTCGATATCTTAAATGTTCTTTGTTTACGGATTCCATTCTTTTTTTTTGTATAAGGTGATAGGCTCTTTCAGCTATTAATAAAAATTTTTTATCGGAAGATTGAACTGTCTGCTGATGTGTAAAAATGCTGTTGATTAATTCATCAATGCCAATATTTTCAGAGGCTATGGTTTTTATTACAGGAACAGGTGCATCCACTGAAGCAATAGTTCTTAACATAAGCCCCAGGGTCTTAATAAAACGGTCAGCATCCGGGCGATCGGCTTTATTAACAACAAAGATGTCGGCTATTTCCATAAGACCGGCCTTTAAAGTTTGTATCTCATCTCCGGATTCAGGAACCAATACAACCACTGTTGTGTCTGCAAGCGATGAAATTTCAATTTCGCTTTGCCCTACTCCAACTGTTTCTATTATTATATGATCGAACGGAGTTGCTTTAAGGAGGTCGCTTATCTCGATTATCTTGGGATGTAATCCCCCCAGTGAACCGCGCGTAGCCAGGGAGCGTATAAACACAGCCGGATGATTGTACCATTCACTCATCCTTATCCTGTCTCCCAACAAAGCACCGAGATTAAAAGGCGAAGAAGGGTCAACGCATAATACCGCAACGGATTGGTTATTTTTTACCAGTTTCATTATGAGTGCATCTACCAAAGTACTCTTCCCTGCACCCGGCGGTCCGGTAATTCCGATAATCTTTTTATTTGAAGCGGGCAGTGATTGCAACAGGTTCTCGTAACCTTCCACTTCATTTTCTATTAATGATATGCTACGAGCAATAGACTTAACATTCCCTTCTTGTATCCGTTCCAAAACCATTAATATATTCTTATAAATTAAACATGACCGATACCACTGTTAAGTTAAGCATGAAATTATTTATGGATTAAGATTGCTTTTGCAATTTCAATAACTTAGAATGTTTCTTGTATGTCATTTCTGATAGCTGCTTTGCAATTACAAAACCATTTTTTCCATCAAGAAATCCCAGTAAAAGGAAGTAGCTTTTCATAAAGGCCCAAACCGGATTTATAAATATATTAAAAGCATTAGTTCTTTTTCCATTCATGAATAACGATTGTGCGGATAGGGAACTGTATTTTTCATTTTTGATTTTATACTCACTTAAATTTTTATAAGCATTATGCATCAGGTCGCCCTTTAAATGTTTTAAAGTGCTCCCAGACTGCATTTGCAAACCTTCATGAACAATTTTGTCTGTCCAGTTGCCCTTCTTACGGTTAAACATACGTAATTTCCTGTCAGGATACCAGCTTCCATGCCTGATCCATTGATCATCAAACCGATTCAAACGGTTCATTGTATAACCATCATAAGGAAAATTATTCTTCT
>CAXSIE010000455.1:0-2259 GCA_964237295.1 uncultured Flavihumibacter sp.
GCGCAAAATCTTTCAATAAAGAATATGAATATTTGTGGGAAGCAGACAATACAAAATCTACTGACAACCAGGTTTATCAGCTGGCACAAAAATCTTACCAGGGACAAAAAAAGATATTTCAATATTATTTTCAACAGGATTGGGATACCCTTTTTTGGATGCTGCTTATCGGCGTTGCTTTTTTCTGGTGGGTGTCAAAAAATTTTAAACAACTGGAAAAGGCCGGTTCCAACTTATCATCTGAAAATCCGAACTTTCAGTATCTTAAAAAATTCCCTTTACTGGCAACGCTGACTGTACTTTTCAACCTTATACCATTTTTCGACCTGCATCCACCCTCCGCCTATGTGCAGCTTATAGAATTTTTTCTGCTCATTGTACTGACTATACTTTTTGCAAGAAACTGGAAAATTAAATTATTTTATTATTGGATATTTATTGCAGTGTTGTTTATTCTTTTTTCCCTCACAAGCGCGGTACTCATTCCCGGTAAAGGATTCCGCATCTGGTTGTTACTGCTGAATTCAGGCGCTGTGATCTTTGGAATTCTTTTTATTTCAAGGTTTGGAAAAGAAATGGCTTTCCCGGTAATTGTAAAGCCGGTCTCCTGGATATATCTTCTCCTGAATATCCTGGCTATCATAGCTAACCTTTACGGACGGCTCAGTCTGGCCAAGTTATTATGCACGGCTGCCATTTTTGGATTGACCCAGATTATAGGACTGGCTGTTTTTATCCAGATTATAAAAGAAGCGCTTCAGTTACAAATCCAAGTCAGTAAAAAGACGGGCGGACTCCTGTCACGTATCAGTTATGAGCGCATTCAAAAAGAACTCAACTGGTTTTTAAATATCGTTGCCGTAATTATCTGGCTGATGATTTTTACCATCAACTTAAACGTATACGATTTCTGGTACAGACTGATCAGTCGTTTTCTTTCTAAACCAAGATCAATTGGCAGTACCACCTATGAGATCGGTAACCTTATCCTGTTCATTGCCATTATTTATATCTCCCATTTGCTACAGAAATATGTAGGCAAACTGTTTGGTTATGCTGACGATGGTCTATTACCGGTAGAAGGCGTAAAAAAAGGTTCCAGACTGGTAATGACACGGCTGATATTAATTGTAATAGGTTTCCTGCTTGCCATTGCTGCCTCGGGTTTACCGATAGACAAAATCACGATCGTTCTTGGCGCCCTGAGTGTAGGTATTGGCCTGGGATTACAAAGCATCGTAAACAATTTCGTTTCAGGCATCATATTAATTTTTGAAAGGCCTTTTGAAATCGGCGATTATGTAGAGCTTGATAACAAAAAAGGAATCATCAGGGATATCGGTATCCGGTCAAGTAAGCTGGTAACGCAGGATGGCGCTGAGATCATCATGCCAAACGGAGATCTTTTATCAGGCCGTGTGGTCAACTGGACTTCCAGGAACAATAATATAAGAATTGAAATAATGGTTACTATTGAAGCCGGTCCGAAAATAGAAGACGTAAAAAAAATTGTAGTGGAAGCATTAGTTAAAAGTGAAGAAGTATTGGACACTATTCCTACAGAGTTGTTACTAAAAACAATTACCAACAGTACTCAGGGATTATCTGTACTTGTCTGGATTAAAAATGTGAACAGGGATAACGTTGTAAGAAGTGAACTGCTCAATATAGTTTACAATGCTCTTTTACAAAATAACATTAAAATAATCTGATCCTCACCCGGGTTGTATTTATGAAATATTCTTTCGACTGGCAACATAACATAATGATTGTAAAAATTTAAAAACGATAAAATGGAATACAGGAAATTAGGAAATTCTGATCTTGAAGTTTCGGCAATAACCTTTGGCGCCTGGGCGGTAGGCGGATGGATGTGGGGCGGCACTGAGCGCAAAGATGCGGTAGCAGCTATTAAAACCGGTTACGACCTCGGAGTTACTTCAATAGATACCGCGCCGGTATATGGTCAGGGACTAAGTGAAGAAATCGTTGGCGAAGCCATCAAAGGAATTCCAAGAGATAAAGTGCAGCTCCTTACAAAATATGGCATGCGCTGGGATATTGCAAAAGGAACCTTTGCCTTCAAATCAAAAGATAATGACGGGAAAGATATTGATGTATATAAATATGCCGGAAAGGATAGCATTATTAAAGAATGTGAGAATAGCCTGAAACTGTTGGGAACAGATTATATCGACTTGTACCAGATCCATTGGCCTGATGTAACCACTCCTATACAGGAAACAATGGAAGCCGTTG
>CAXSIE010000455.1:2269-4586 GCA_964237295.1 uncultured Flavihumibacter sp.
AAGGCAAAGTACGGCATGCCGGTGTAAGCAATTACAATGTTGATCAGATGAAAGAAGCCGAAAAATTTATACCCCTGGTTTCCAACCAGGTTCCTTACAGCATGGTTAAACGTGATATCGAGGCTGATGTTATTCCTTACAGCATTGAAAAAAATATGGGCATTGTTGCATACAGTCCGATACAGCGAGGTTTGTTAAGTGGCAAGATGAAACCGGGTTATAAGTTCAGTGAAGGAGATCACCGCGCAGGCTTGCATTTTTTTAAAGATGAAAATTTAAAAAGAACCAATGAATTTCTGGATAAGATCAAACCGCTGGCTGATTCAAAAAATGCAACACTTGCTCAGTTGGTTATCAGCTGGACGATAGAACAACCGGGTATCACCATTGCCCTTGTAGGCGCCCGCAATGCAGAACAATCCATTCAAAATGCAAAAGCCATTGATGTGAAGCTGAGTAAAGAAGACATTGATTTTATAAATAAGGAGTTGGATAAAGTGGAGTTGGTAAAGTAAACGGGTATGGGGTTTGAGGTATGGGGTATGGGGTTTGAGATATAAACATTAAAAAAGGACAGCCGAAGCCGTCCTTTTTTTAATTACAATTTGTTGATGTATCTTCATAAACATACCTCATACCTCATACCTCATACCTCATACCTCATACCTCATACCTCATACCTCATTAACCCTTACCCTTGTAATTCCCTTTAAACTCCGCTCTGAACTTCATAAAATCGGGAATAGAAACATTTTGTACATAGGGATTTCCGGGATTCCGGCTGATATACTCCTGGTGATAATCTTCAGCAGGATAGAAATTAGAAAAAGGAAGAACCTGAGTTGCAATTTTATCAGAATATCTTTTTGAATCAGTCAGTTTCCTGATCTCTTCCTGAAGAATATCTTTTTCTTTATCGTTACGATAAAAAGCAACTGACCTGTACTGGGTACCCACATCATTTCCCTGACGGTTTACGCTGGTAGGGTCCTGGCTTGCGAAAAACGCCTGTACCAGTGTTTGATAAGTAATCACCGAGGGATCATAATAAACATTTACAACTTCAGCATGACCGGTCGATCCGGAACATACCGTTTCATAATCGGGATTTTTAACAGTGCCGCCTGCATAACCAGATACAGCATCACGAACACCGGCCAGACTCTGAAACACAATTTCCGAGTGCCAGAAGCATCCTTCACCAAAAGTAGCTACTGCTTCATTGGCAGATTTTTTTTGCTTTGAACCAACCGGAATGTTCACATCCTTGGTTTGGGTTTGGGCACATGATATAAAAACCACTACAGACATTGCTGTAAAGAATAACTGTTTCATATAATACTTTTTCTATTAATTAATTTGATGACTTGGAATTTACCGGTGGGGTGCCTCCTTCAGGTACAAAAATCAATGCGGCAGAATTCATACAATACCTTTTGCCTGTAGGAGCAGGACCGTCATCGAATACATGTCCCAGGTGAGAACCGCTTTTACTGTCAACTACTTCCCAACGAACCATGCCATCACTGCCATCCCTGATCAATCTTACTGCATCGGGATTGATCGGAGCATAAAAACTTGGCCATCCCGTTCCTGAATCAAACTTTGTTTCAGAAGTAAAAAGAGGTTGCAAGGTTGCAGCCGAATAGTAAGTGCCTTTTTTATAAAAATGATCATATTTCCCTGTGCCGGGTCTTTCGGTTCCCTGCTCGCGAAGGATATAAAATTGTTCCTGTGTAAGTTTTTCCTTCCAGGCCGCATCACTTAGTTGCATAGGAAATTTATAATTGCCGTTAGCCGATGGCGGGTCAGGAAATTTGGCATTTTTTGATTGCGCCATGCCGCAGTTTGAAGTCATAAACCCAATTGCGAGCAAAACAAGATAAAAAACATTTTTCATACATTAAATTGATTGTACTTATATTAACGTAAGACCGGATGTAAGAGTTTCCGGAGAATTGTTAAAATTGAAGTTAGAAAAATACTTAATACCACGCTTTTCCTGAAAATCAGCAAATGCTGAATGGGTAAAGTCTCCACTTTGTCCTCAAGAATAAATCCATTGGCAGCCAGTTCTTTCTGCACCTGTACAACACTCATCTTATGCAATTCTTTTATAGCTACCGCCGGATCCTCCGCTTTGTATTCCATCAGCAACAATTTGCCATCCTTTTTTAATGCTTTCCGGATGTTCTGCAACATCTCGCGCGGAAACAACAATTCATGGTAAACATCCACCATAAATGCTAGGTCTATCGATGTATCCGGTAAATTGGGCGACTGGATGCCACCTTTAACAATCTCCACATTGGTATTT